>CAIXME010000956.1 GCA_903920425.1 uncultured Pirellula sp.
AACGCCGAGATTCGCTACCTAGGCTACTACATGCACAACGATCAAATCCTGTTTCATCTATCGATCAATGGAACAGAATACTTGGACACGCCGAGAATGGTGGATGGCGTTTTTGAACGTATTGTTGCACCGAAGCAAAACCACCCACTAAACGGATTGTTGCAAGGCGGACGAACACAATGGCCGGACATCATCGAAACAGATATTACACTAGGAAAGGGCAATGGGCTCGTCGTCGATACGATTGCCTTACCAACCCAGAATCCATGGCGAACCATCGTCTCGTGCGGTGATCATGGCTTTCTAGCAGATGGGACCGCAATCGTGGTCACTATGCAAGGAGACGTCTGGCGCGTTGAAAACATTGCTTACGATTCGTCAAAAACCGGGTCCGATCCCAAAGCGCGTTGGAGACGAATTGCAAACGGACTTCATCAAGCACTCGGCGTCTGGGTACAAAATGACGAGATCTATGTATTGGGTCGGAACCAAATCACGCGGTTGCACGATTTGAATGGCGATCACGAGATAGATCGATACGAGTGCTTTTCTGATTCGTTTGTTACCTCGCCGGGCGGCCACGACTTTATCTGCGGATTGCAACGTGACGATCAAGGTAATTTCTATACCGCCTCGGGCAACCAAGGCATTCTGCAGATATCACCCGATGGCAAGACAACGACGGTCATCGCAACCGGATTTCGCAATCCAGATGGAATCGGAATCTTGCCGGACGGAACCATAACCGTTCCGTCTTCGGAAGGTGATTGGACTCCAACCTCCATGATCGCGCAGATCCATCCACGACCCTCACTCGAAACAGGAAAACGAGTTTTCGAAACAGCCCCCATTCCGTTCTATGGGTATCGCGGACCTGCTAAAGATCAGAAAGTGCAGCTCCCTTTGGTCTACCTTCCGCGCGGCATCGACAACTCGAGCGGAGGTCAAGTGTGGATCGATGATACCCGCATGGGACCACTCGATCAAAAGATAGTCCATACCTCGTTCGGAGCAGGTACCGCATTCGTGGTTCTGCGCGACCGCGTCGACAACATGTGGCAGGGAGGTATTGTGCCACTGCCGGGCGAATACCGCGCGGGCGTTCATCGCGCTCATTTGAACAAAAAAGATGGACAGCTTTACTTGAGCGGTATGAATGGCTGGGGATCCTACGCACCCGACGCCGGCTGCTTTCAACGCCTGCGTTACACGGGTAGCGACATTCAAATGATTGACGGATTTCACGTCCATTCCAACGGCGTTTCCGTCCGATTTACTCAACCAGTCAACCGGAAAATGGCGGAGGACGCGAGTAATCACTTTGCGCAATGCTGGAACTATCGGTATTCCCCTGGTTACGGCTCAAAGGAATACTCAGCCCTACACCCACCGATGATAGGTCACGATCGTCTCCGTGTTCAAGGGGCCTATCTAGCAGGGGACAATCAAACCTTGTTCTTAGAAATTCCGGAACTGCAGCGATGCAATCAACTGCACCTCTATCTGCAGATCGACGAAAGCGAACCAAAGGAATTGTTCGCGACCGTTCATGCTCTCGATGCAGACAAAAGGGACATCCCAAACTATCGCGAGAATACCAACAAAGTGTTGGCGCCACACCCGATGGAACGCGACTTGGAATGGCTGCAACGCAGCATCCCCAATCCTTGGCAAAAGCGGCTGGAACAAGCAAGGAACATCCGAATCGAGTCGCGTGACAACCTGCAATTCTCGACGAAAACACTTGAGGTCACAGCCGGCGAACGTTTGAAACTCACTTTTGGAAACCCGGATGTCGTCCCACACAATTGGGCCCTACTCAAGCCTAACACGCTGCAGACGATAGGCGAACTCGCCAATCGTATGGTCAACGACCCTGATGCCTATTTGAGACATTACGTACCCGATAGCCAAGACGTTATCTGCTACACAGATGTCGTCGACCCCAAGGCTGAATTCTCCATTTACTTTGAAGCGCCCTCGGAACCGGGCAAGTATCCGTACCTCTGCACATTCCCGGGGCACTGGATGGTCATGAACGGCGAGATGATCGTAAAGCCCAAGTAACCTCGTTACAAAAACACACCTACGGCAACGTAGATCGCATCGGCGACGAGCAAACTAGTCCTTGGTCGCCGCCGATTTGTGCGGTTCGAAAGTGGTGCGCGCCGCGTGTTCGGCCTTTTTAACCGCAGCGATCGCCGATTCGTACAGACTTCTCTGTGCACGAAACTTGGGCTGATTATTCTCCGGTTGTATTCGGGAATAACGCCCATCCGCATTAAGTCGCCAGGAATTCTGGTTGTCACGAAAGTAGGTATCCAAGATTTCCATCAAACGCCGCTTGGACGACGTGTCCTCAATGGGAACCAGCAACTCAACTCGGCGATCGAACGAGCGGGGCATCCAGTCGGCGCTACTAATGAACACGGCATCGTCCCCACCGTGGTAAAAGTAAAGCACGCGAGCATGTTCCAAAAAGCGATCCACAATACTGACGACGGTAATGTTCTCGCTCAAACCTGGGACACCTGGACGCAAGCAACAAACACCGCGAACATTGAGACGAATAACGACGCCTGCCTGACTCGCTTCGTACAGTGCTTTGATAATGTCCGGATCGACGAGGGAGTTGATTTTGGCGGCAATGTAGGCCTTTTGCCCATTCTTCTTGTTCTTTGTCTCAGCCTGGATCAAAGCCAGTAATTTCTTTCTCAACCCCAATGGCGCCGCCTCGAGACGATCGTACGGTTGAGGTTGACTGTAGCCAGTAATCGCATTGATAAATGCGCTTGCATCGCGGCCCAGCGATTCATTGCAGGTCAAATAACTGATGTCGCTGTACATACGGGCAGTAACTTCGTTGTAGTTGCCCGTACCAAAGTGAACATAGCGAACGATACCCGACGGCTCTCGACGAACGACGATACAAATTTTGGCGTGCGTCTTGAGGCCTCGCACGCCGTAGATGACTTGCACTCCCGAACGTTCCAATTCGCGAGCCCATTCAATATTGCGAGCTTCGTCAAACCGGGCTTTTAACTCGACAATAGCCGTCACGTACTTACCACGCTCGGCTGCCTTTTTTAATGCCGCCACGATTGGGCTCTTGCGGCTCGTTCGGTAAAGAACTTGTTTGATCGCTAGTACATCAGGATCATCAACCGCTTCTTCGATGAATCGCACGATCGGCTCGAAGCTTTCGTAGGGATGGCACAACAAGATATCCCGCTCGGAAATGGCTTTTAACAAGGACTGCGTTGGATCGATCGTTGCTGGTCGTTGCGGAATCCATGCTGAATCCCGCAGAGCAGGGAATCCTTCCATATCGGTCAAGTACATCATGCTGGCCAAGTCCAAGGGGCCAGGTATCTTGAACACATCTCTGGAGCGAAGTCCCAGTTTCTCGGTCAAGAAGTTTAGCGTTATGTCCGATACGGTGTTTGCAATCTCGATGCGCACAAATCCTGCCGACCGACGCGAGTGCAGGACTTCTTCCATACCCATCATCAAATCCGCGGCGCTGTCTTCTCGTACCGAAACATCGGCGTTGCGGGTAACGCGAAACGCAACACACTCGTCCACGCGTTTGCCGGGATAGTAGTGATCCACCAATTCCGTTACCACATCCTCCAACAAGGCGTAGTTGTATCCCCTGTCGCTAGGCAGTGTGATAAAACGGGATATCGCCTTTCCCAGAGGTATGAACGCGAAGCGATGCGGGTTCTCCGAATCACCGCTCGCCATCCTAACGCAGAGATGCAAACCTAGATTCGAAAGGATAGGAAACGGACTCTCTAGATCGATATCCATAGGCGAAACCACGGGATAGATCTCCTCGTGAAAAAATCGCAAAATGGACTCACGATGCCGGGCGGACGCACGGCTCGCGGAGATCCGCTCTAAGCCTTCCGCAGCAAGCGTAGGTTCGACCGAATTGAGAAAGCAATCGTACTGGTCGCGAATGATCGAGTGCACACGCTCATAGATCTGATCCAACTGCTCCGAGACCGTAGCACCGCTGGGATCTGGGGTTTCAAAGCCTTGCGCTTGCTGCAATTGCAACCCACCCACTCGCACCATGAAAAATTCGTCCATATTGCTGGACGTGATGGCTAAGAACTTCAGTCGCTCCAGCACCGGAACTTTGGTGTACAGCGCCTGATCAAGCACCCTTTGGTTGAATTCAAGCCAACTAAGTTCTCGGTTGATGAAGGAGTTGTTGGTGGATGGCATAGTTTGGGTAAAACTCGAATTTTGCGGACGACTCTTCGCTCAAGCAATATCGTACACAGAAAAGGAATTTCCGAGAACCAACCATCATGAAACGTCGACCAGAACCTTGCCGAGAACATTCATTTTGGGCGTAATACCGAGCCCCGGCAAATCGCTTGCTTGCATGAATCCATTCACTCGCTGGGGTGCACCCTCGGCCGTGGATACCGTCACGTAACTATTGAAATCGGTGCTGGTAAAACGATATTCCTCAGGTGTACTGTGCGCCAGATGCGATATAGCGGCTGTGGTGATGTCACCTCCCCAGCTATCTTCCAACGTCATGGCAATCCCCATACTGACACACAAATCTCGAGCTTGCTTGGTACGGGTCAATCCTCCTAGCTTGCTGATCTTGAGGTTAACGACATCCATGGCCAAATCCGATTTCGCACGCAATAGCATGTCCAAACTGTCGATGTTCTCATCCAATACAAAGGGATGGTCCGTATTGCGCCGCACCGCAAGACACTCTTCGTAGGTTAAACAAGGTTGCTCGATGTAGACATCAACACTGCGAACCGCTCGAACGACCCGCATGGCCTCGTGCTGAGTCCATCCCGTATTCGCATCCGCTACCAATCGATCGCTCGGCAGCAGCATGCCGCGAACCGCATGAATACGCTCGATATCCAAATCAGGATCTCCACCCACTTTCAGCTGAAATCGGGTGTAACCTTGCTCGCGATAATTCGCGACCTTGGCAGCCATTTGCTCCGGAGACTCCTGTGAGATCGCCCGGTAAAGCCTGACCTTTTCGCCGAATCGCCCCCCCATCAACACACATACCGGCAATCCCGTCGCTTTGCCCAACAAATCCCAACACGCTATATCAATCCCAGACTTTACATACGCGTGCCCTTTTAACGCGGCATCCATGCGATGATTCAGCTTGAGCAATTCACGCGGATCATAGCCGATCAAATGCGGTCCCAACTCGCGAAGACCAGCCCGAACTCCTTCCGCATAGGCGGGCAAGTAAAACGGACCCAGTGGGCAGACTTCTCCGTATCCAACCAACCCCGAATCGGTCTCCACTCCCACGATGGTGCTGTCAAAAACCGAGACCGATTTCCCTCCCGACCACTTATAGTCCCCCTCTACCAAAGGCAACTCGACGCGATGAGCAAAGATTCGGGTGATTTTCATGGATGGAACCAACGGGTCAGAATGGGACAGATATCGGTCAGCAAACGTGCACATAGCAACGGCGGGGCAATCCAAGCCTGCTCGTATTCGAAACGTACGCGGCCCTAGCTTAGCAGATTTTTCACAGCCATCGAAGCGGGGTCACTCCGCAACTCGAAAATGGCGATAATCCCTGGAAATAGGAGAGCACGGCGCAACTCCTTGTTCGCCACGGATACCCCCAATCGGTAACGTCTATCGAACACTCGCACCTCAACCAAACATCCCTCGTTTTTCTCCATTCGAATCTCATTCTCCAACCCTAGGCAAAACGCTCCGTTTGGAATCAGCATCGCTCATCGCACCCAACCGGATGCCAAAGAAGCTTGCGAATGAATTCGATGCAAGCTGGAATCTTGGCGTTCTTGCCTTGCCGGAGAATTCCATCTAAGCTTTCGTTGGCAGACTATGTTTTGCCTAGCCACTCACAGC
>CAIXME010000957.1 GCA_903920425.1 uncultured Pirellula sp.
GACAGCGAAGACATTCAAGTTCGCATGAACGCGAAAGCTGGTTGGGCTGCGGCTCAAGGCAAGCAATGCGTGGTCGCACTCAATACCGAATTGACCGCCGAACTCATTCGCGAAGGGATCGCCAAAGACGCGATTCGCTTGATCCAAGATATGCGAAAAAAGCGACAATGCAATTTTACAGATCGCATTGAAGTGATTTTGCAATGCGATGACGCAGCGATTCGCGATGCGATTGCAGAGAACCAAGACTTTATCTGTTCAGAAACTCTAGCGGTTCGTTTGTCGCTGGACGGATTGAACACTGCGATTGAACTGGAACCGGTTGAGTTGGCGGATACGACGGTCCAGCTGGGGCTTAAACCTCTCGCGTAACACCACGCCCATGCGTCAAACGAACACTGCGATTGACCATGGCGAACGATCCGAATCGACAAGGCTCACCCGAGCACTGGATTCGACACAAGCGATAAGCACAAAACAAAACGATTACTTCCCATCCACTATTTCCTTTTGAATAAAGAATCATGTCGAATTACCGCACTGAAGTTGACTCCATGGGCGAAGTTCAAGTGCCCGCCAACGCTTACTATAGCGCTCAGACGCAACGCGCTGTCGAGAATTTCCCCATCTCAGGTTGGCAACTGCCAGTACCTTTGATTCGCGGTATGGGACGTGTCAAACTTGGATGCGCCATTGCAAACAATGATTTGGGCAAGCTGACTGGGACCGGCAAGAATCCATTGACTGCAGATCAAGTCAAAGCCATGTTCGCCGCCTGCCAAGAAGTCATCGATGGCAAGATGGATGGCGAGTTCCCAGTCGATGTCTTCCAGACAGGCTCGGGGACATCGAGCAACATGAATGTCAACGAAGTGATTTCGAATCGGGCCATCGAACTGCTCGGTGGAGACCGCTTCTCCAAATCCAAGCCGATCCATCCCAATGATCACGTGAACATGGGGCAAAGCACGAACGATACGTTCCCAACAGCAATCCACGTCGCGACGGCGTGCGAGATCCACAATACTCTCATCGTTCAACTAAAACGGCTTCATGAGGTGATGACGGATAAAGCAAAGCAGTGGGATCGCGTGATCAAGATTGGCCGAACCCACTTGATGGACGCGACACCGTTGCGACTGGGCCAAGAGTTCGGCGCATTTGCCCGCCAAGTGGAACTATCGATCGAACGAGCCAAGGTCGCGGCAAAGGCAGTTTACGAATTACCTGTAGGCGGAACGGCTGTAGGCAGCGGCATCAATACCCACCCAGAGTTCGGTGGTCGCGTCGCAGCGGAACTTGCCAAACAAACAGGTATTCCCTTTGTAGAAGCAGCCGATCACTTCGAAGCAAACGCTCAACGCGACGGACTGGTTGAATCCCACGGGCAAATCAAGGCGATCGCAATGACCTTGTTCAACATCTCCAACAATATTCGTTGGCTTGGGTCGGGGCCTCGCTGCGGTTTCTACGAAGTCATTTTGCCTGACCGACAACCAGGCTCCTCCATCATGCCGGGTAAAGTGAATCCGGTCATGTGCGAAAGCATGATGCAGCTCACCGCTCGCGTGATGGGTAACGACACTACGATGACCTTGTGCGGTGCCACGGGTGGTAATTTCCAGCTGAATATCATGATGCCTGTGATGGGGCACGCTATGCTTGAAAGTATCGCATTGCTCTCCAACGGAATCAGCGCCTTCATCGAATTCTGCATGGATGGTCTTGAGGCAAACCCAGAAGCGTGCGAGGCAGCCGTCGAACAAAGTCTTTCGATGGTCACCAGTTTGAATCCTCATATTGGATACGAAAAGGCGGCCAAATTGACGAAAGAAGCGTTTGCGTCCGGCAAAACGATTCGTGAGCTTTGTGTCGAACAAAACGTGCTCCCCAAGGAAACGCTCGACGCTGCATTGGATCCGTTCACGATGACGGAACCGCAAGCGTAGGAATTTCGACGGGCGTTTTGTAACGGGCGTTTTGCGTCGCGAATTGCGTAGCGGAACTTGTGATAGTTTCGGTGAAGTGCTCGTTGCAAGTGCCCGTGTTTCACAAGTGGCACGCTAGGTTTCAAGGCTCCGCTCCGGAAGTTTTACAACTTCCGCTACGGGAAGCAGCCTCGGAAGTTTTACATCTTCCGCTACTAGTGTTCGGGTACCCATGAATCCATCTCGAATAATCGATGCACAATATGCTTCCCACTTTTACGCATTGAGTTTCAACAGGAGATCACCGAGAAAACGGAGGAAACACCGATTTCAAATCTCCGTTACCTCTGTTGCCTCCTGTTGAATTCTTTTGTTTGAAAATAAACTCGGCTACTAGGCGGGTAGCGGAACTTGTGAAAGTTCCGGTGAAGTGCTCGATGCAAGTGCCCGTGTTTCTCGTGTGGCACGCTAGGTCTTAAGGCTCCGCTCCGGAAGTTTCACAACTTCCGCTACGGGAAGCAGCC
>CAIXME010000958.1 GCA_903920425.1 uncultured Pirellula sp.
GGATGCCTCGAATTGATGGACCAATTCGCGCAAGCAGAACTGGATGGAACAGGGGTTCCGAAAGTTTTGGAGGCCGTAAAGAGGCATCTCGAGCAATGCAAGTGCTGCCAAGACGAGTACGAAGCGCTGATGATCGCACTTCGTGAAGTCAACTAGTCGAGACGAGCCGAGATGCACATTTCTGTTCGTTGGACACTTTGATAAAAAAATAATATCCGGCAATTCAATTTAGGGATGATCATGCGCTTCATTAGAAATCTGGCTCTTTGCCTCTCAATCGCAGCTGCCCCCATGTATTCTGGAAACGCAATGGCCGACGATGCGGAATCGGGGCCGGTGGTACCTCAGAATCTACTGAAACTACTGCATGCGCCTGAGATACAAGCTGAGCTTGGGCTTCAGCCTAACGATGAAAAGCTGCTATCGCTTTTGCGAGAGATCGATGGGCCATGGTGGCGTTCCCGAAATCTGCCAGCAGACAAACAGCAAGCCACTGTTGCGGAACTTGAAAAGAAGATGCTCGAATCGCTTAAGTCGGTTTTGTCCGACAGCGAGATCAAGCGGCTTCGAGAAATCGAGGTGCAGTCTCAAGGGACGCGAGCGCTCAGCCGACCAGGAATCGCCAAAGCGATTGGGCTCGATGGAAAGCAAAAGCGAGAGATACTTCTTGCGTTCACAGAGACCGACGGTGTCGCTCGGAAATTGCTCGACAAGAAGGGAAACGATCCGACATTGGTTAGCTTGCTTGCAACCTCTCGAGAGAGCGAACAGAAAAAGATCAACGAGCTTTTAACGAACCCACAACGCATTGCCCTCAGCAAGGTGATAGGTAAACCATTTGACACAGCGAACCTGAAAAGGGTTTTTCCACTCGCACCCGAATTGATCGATTCAGGAGAATGGACCGGAGCAGCCGCGACATCCCTTGCCCAACAGCGCGGTAAAGTTGTCTTGCTACATTTCTATGCATTTCAATGCCATAACTGTGTGGCCAATTTCAATCACTACAACCGCTGGCACGAAACGTTATCGAGCAAAGGGGTTTCCGTCATCGGTATCCAAACCCCCGAGACGGCAGCAGAACGAGATGCCACCTTGGTGAAACAGGCTGCCAAGGACCGCGGCTTTCAGTTCCCGGTATTGATCGATGTGAAAAGCAAAAACTGGGACGCATGGGGCAACACGATGTGGCCGACGGTCTATGTCGTGGACAAGAACGGGTACATTCGATATTGGTGGCAAGGCGAACTCAATTGGCAGGGAGCGACAGGAGACAAGTCTATCGAGTCTCTTGTGGACGAACTGTTGGCTGAAGCTCTTTAGGGCTCGGACTCGAATCAACGCGCCGCGGAAGCGTTTGGAATATAGAATACGTGCACATCGTTCGTAGAAATGGCCCAATGGGCCGATTCCAAACATCACATCGTCAGTCAAAGAAATGCCAAGGCCAGGCCTTATCGTTATTCCTCTTTTGGTCCTCCTCGCCGTTGTTGGGTGCGATCCCCCCAAGGAGCCTATATCGGAAAACAAGCAAATGCCCAGTACATCATCAGGGTCCGAAGAAGAGGCAGCAATCCAAAGTGAGGCTGCAGTCGACCATTCCAATGAGATGGGCTTCGCTAAGATTTCGTTGCGCCGGGACGATGTATACCAAGAAGGGATCGTGGACTCGAATCGCAAAGAAGTGGTTCCGCTCTTGCCCAACCTGCTTGTCAACGATATCACGGGCCGTCTTGCTCTTGTGCAATATGGCCGGAAATTTTTGTTTGTTCCTCTCGATCAAGGCCCCGTGTCCCAAGAGGATCTTGAAAGTGTAAATGGATTTCAATATGCCATGCCCTATAGCTGTGGAGTCGCATTGGTCGTGGTCGATGACGTGTGGTTCTTTATCAACGCAGACGGAGATAAGGCGTTTGACGGAGAGTTTGTTTTTGCGGAAAGTTTTCACCATGATCGGGCGCTGGTCAAAAACGGGGAGCAGGACCAGATCCTGGATCCTAAAGGTAACCTAGTTTCGGAACTGCATTACGATCAAGTGAGCCCGCAGAGTCCTTTATGCTGGCAAGTAACCAATATCGTAAACGGGGAGTATCTAAGTGGATTTGTCGATTTGAATGGCGCCGAGATCACGGGACTGATCTATGACGAGGTTGGTTACTACGATCCCGAAGTCAATCGAATTCGAGTTGGCCAAAATGACCTTTATGGCTTTTTAGACGATCGTGCGCAAATCGCGATCCCCATTGAGTACGAGTATGCAGAGGTGTTCCATCGCGGTAAGGCAAGAGTAACACTTCGAGGAAGAACATTCTTCATTTCCCCAGAAGGGAACGAAGTGCCCGAATAGAGAATAGCCTCCAGTTTTTTCCTGCCAAAATCTGGAATGGCATGAGAACTTATTACGTACACCGTTGTCTGGTCTGCATCGGAGTTGATTTGCAATCAGCAAGGGACAGGTGTCTAAACTACGTTTTTTAACGATGGTTTTAGCTATTTCATCGAAGCGTGATCAGGATTACCATTTCAGTATCTGGACCCAAGTCGTTCTTTCTGTTTTCATCATCGCGAGTAGACACATGGCAAAAAAGAAGAAAGCTGCAGCAAAGGCCAAACCTGCAAAAAACTCAGGTCGAATTGTATTGCGCACGGGCGAGGCCCTTGTAGAAGCCGCTCCGGCGTGGTCGGCTGCTGAACCGGAAGTGGTGATCGGGGAGTTGGATGGTCCCGTCGGGTATGCGATTGCTCAAATGATTGGTAACCAAGCCAAAGGCCACTCCAAGATCTTTGCAATTCTCAATTGCGACGTGCAAGTGCGACCAGCCACGGTCATGGTCAGCAAAGTAACGGTCAATTCCGAAAAGTACACGAACATCTTGATGGGGACCGTTCAAGCAGCGATTGCGCACGGTGTGCTGGACGCCGTACGGGCAGGACACATTCCCAAGGCCAAAGCAAATGATCTTGGCATCATCGTTTCGGTATGGTTAGACCCATCGATTGTCGACGCAAAGTACGATCCAGAAGTCTTGTTTAATACCAATCGTGAAGCAACGACCAAAGCGATTGCCAAAGCGATGAACAACGAACCAACGATAGACTGGTTGCTCGCCAATCAAGACTCGACACCACACTTTTTCCACCAGCTCGCCTTGGATGGGAAATTGTAATTCGATGCGAAATCGAGATCTGTCTTGAACTATCTTCAGGCCTTTTTGGCATATGTACTTTGGGGCATCTTCCCTCTCTATTGGAAGCTGCTCCCCTCGGTTAACTCCTTTGAAATCATCTGCCACCGCATCATCTGGTCGCTGCTGACGCTGTTGCTGTGCATCAGCTTTGCAAAGCAATGGACCGACATACGCAACGTTCTCGGCCAACGCAAACGCCTGCTATTGTGTTTCGTCGCCGCACTATTGATCAGTATGAATTGGCTCATCTTTATCTGGGCTGTTCAGAACGGATATGTAGTGGAAAGTAGCCTGGGGTATTTCATCAATCCCATGATGAATGTCGTTCTCGGGGTGTTTTTCTTCAAAGAGCGGTTGTCTCCTGTCCAGTGGATCGCGGTATCCATTGCTGTAGTTGGTCTGCTAGCGATGACGATCAGCACCGGGGAGTTTCCGTTGCTCGCTGTAGCCTTAGCAAGCTCCTTTTCGCTATACGCGGCCGTAAAGAAAATGACCGTGATGCCTGCGGTGGCTGGGCTTGGGATGGAGACCGCTATCCTTGCCCCCTTTGCGATAGCCGCGTTGATGTTCGTGAACTTCTCGGGAGACGTTTCGCTGCCACCACGGACCACAAACACTTGGCTTTTGCTCGTGATGGGTGGCCCGATTACTACGCTCCCATTAGTGCTGTTCGCCGCGGCTGCTAAATCGGTTCCGATGGTCGCGATGGGAATGCTGCAGTATATCGCCCCATCCATGCAGTTCGCGTTCGGTATCCTGTGGTTCAACGAACAAGTGACTCGAGGAAGGCTGCTGGGATTTGGCCTGGTGTGGATAGCCCTGATATTGTTCAGCAGTTATGCCTTTTTTCATCATAGGCAACGGAAAGCGACGCGATCTACTTAGAGGTCACTTAAGCGGTGAACCTTCGATCGCATGGCCATTCGTGGTCAAAACTTGGATCTCGTGGATGTTGTGCTTTCCCTCGTACTTCCAAACCATCTTGCCTTGTCGATCAACCTCAAAGGCCTTGATTGCTTTTTGCGATCCGTAGCTAGCGATGACGGTATTGCCGTTGGGTAGTCGTTGACCACCACATGGATCCGCAAATGGCTTGTCTGGTAGGGTTGCATTGCTGACCTCCCATGCGACCTTGCCGTCTCGATCAAACTCAACGGTTTTGTTGCCGTGGGTTAAATTGACGAGCGTGTTACCGTTGCTCAAACGAATCGCGGTGAACGGCCAATTTTCTGCAGCCCTGCCCCCCAACTCGTCCAGATCCGTCGCGATCGAACGGATAACTTCGCCTGCGGGAGTGTACTCCTTGATCTGAAATGCGAGCAAGTGTGGTACGAGGTAGTTGCCGTTCGCGAGCTTTCTGGCCATGCGAGTTTGCATGTGGGCGTTGTCGGTCTCCGGCTGTAGAGCTACATCCACCACTACTTTGCCCTGCGAATCCACTTCGATTAAACGAGGCTTTGCACCTAATTCGGTGATGAGTGTGTTGCCATTTTCCAATCGCTCCGCGGTTCCGATTTCACTATTCTGCGGAGACTTTTGGTAGCGAAACACTACGGACTTGTCCCGTTGCATTTCTACGACTTCGTCAGCCCAAGCGATCAGGAGGTTGCCATTTGGAAGGACGAATCCGTCTCGAGCACCTGCACGCCCCGCATTCCAAGCTTCATTGCCATCTTCGTCGATAATACCTGTGAACGATGGGCCTGCAATAAAGAACGAGTGCTTGATGGCCTCTTGGGCGCACGCGGGGATGGTATGGCAGGATGCCGCAACACAAACCAGAAGAGCTATTGGCAATCGAAGCATAGTAAAGACGGAATGCATGGCGGGGCTCCTTGTCGATGGACTCGATAAGAAAGTTGAGGTGAGACGAGTGATGGTCGCCAGTGTCCTTGCACTAGCGACGACGCTATCGGTTTCGCTTTGGTTTGCCTGGACGGTTGGGTCTTTTGCGCAGAGTGCGTTTGCTGCGTCGTTCGCCACCTTCGACTTGAAACTTGGGCTGAGGCAACTCCAGAAGGATGGTTTGCATTTCCTCGGCGGTAAGGTCGGATCGTTTGGTCCCTACTCCTCGATAAATCTTGAGTCCTTGCTCGACCGATAGTACTTCGCGTCGTGAGCGGCCATATTCGTCTTCTGGCCATGGTCCATCGACTTCATGCCAAACGAACATTCGCTCCATGATGGTCTTGATGTAGTCCCAGTACTCACGACGATCCGACTGCAGGTAAACTTGCCCACCGTCGCTCAGACGTTCGTGCATCATCGCCATGAATTCTGGCGTAAGCATGCGTCTGCTAGATAGGGTTGGGTCAGCGTATGGTTGTGGATGATAGATATGGAACTCGTTGACCGAATTCTTTGGCAAGTACTTTTCAAGAAATCGCCAGCCGTCGCATACCGCAAAACGAACGTTGGAAAGCCCTCGTTGGTTGCCTCTTCTCGTTCCGTAGCGTATCACCGCGGGCAAAATATCGATGCCGATATGATCCCAGTCTGGCCTGCGTACAGCAGAGGAGATAGTAAATCGCCCGTTGCCGCACCCGATATCGACCGCAATAGGTGCTGATCTAGCAAAGATCTCGGAGAGCTGGAGCGATTCGTCCGGTAGTCGCTTGATCGCGGTTTGTACCCACTGCTCTTTTCGTAGGATTACGCCAGGTATCGGCGTGCCCATTTCGTATTCGATATCACCCGGTAAAAGTTCCGTAGGTGACGAGTTGTTTTCGTAGCGTTTGCTCATGGGGTGATGCCTTGAAAGGATTGGTTTGCGACATAGCGTTACCACGCATGTCGGATCATGTTGGCATCGTCTGCGTGCCCCCTACTTTTCTGAAAGTGGAATCAGGGCGAGACGCAGGTGCGAGTGTAGTCCAGAGAGAGGCCAGACAGAAGTGTCTCTTCCGCTATTTTGAGACCAAGAGTGTCCAAGCGAAGTGACCAAACACCACGATCCCGCTGGACCGCAGTTGCATAAACCCCGATGTTCAACGGCTTGTGGGTTCCATTGGCTTGCCGCCAGGCAAGGCGACTATCACAACCCGACTTGTACCAAGAATTTTTGCCACAGAGACACCAAGACACTGAGTATTCAAGAATTCATTCTTGGATCACAACTCTTATCAAGGTCTCTGCGTCTCCGCGCCAACCATGGATTCTGATCAGCACTATCACAACCCGACGCGTTGGTTTTGAAGTTGCGCTTTTTGTATTTAGGGCTGAAGGCCCGACACATCCTCTGCCGGTGCCGTGAGGCATCGTGAGGCACCGGACCGGCAGTTCCAAGGGTCTCAGGCCCGAAGGGTCGACACACTCTTGTCACGTGTCGCCCCTTCAGGGCTTGCTTCTCGATTGGTCTTCGAACCGTGGCTTATCAGCCACGGCATTGGATATGCCGGCCCTCCGGGCCTAGTCTGCGCAACTTCAAAACGCGTTGGCGAGGGGCACTGAATCCCTCGCTAAGGCGTCGGGCTATGATCTTTGTGTACAGTCGCGATCTTCCACCGCAGAGGCACATAGAAGCGGCACATAGAAGCGGCACAGCGAAGAGAGTTGAAACCAAAAATAGATTCCTAAAATCTCTGTGTCTTAGTGTCTCAGTGGTAAAAATTCTTGATGACTGAGTGTCAGCGTTGGTGGATCCCTCGCTTACGCGTCGGGTTATGATTAAATCAACAGCCCGTAATGCTTCGGGTTGTGATTAAAGCAACAAGCTGGCCGGACGACTCATCGAGCTCAAACATTCCTGTTTTGTTTTTGATGGAGCCAATCAGAACTCGGGTTCGATCGAGGCTGCCATGCTGCCCGTCGACTTGGTGCTGTGTGGATCTCGGCCAAAGCCTCGGATTTGATCTCGCTTTAGCTCGGCATGCTCTCGAGTTGTCGTCAAACAAATGGCACGACCTGTTCGGTCGACTTCTTCTGCGATCCGGTGCCCGTCTGCTGGGTTCAAACGGAACAGGTTCTGCATCATTTCGATAACGTACTCGAACGTATGTTCGGGATCGTCCCAAAGAATGACGTGGTAACGCGGTTGCTTTTTATTCTTGGGCTTTTGGTTCTTTGGGCGAACGATCGGTTCAGCCACTGCGGTATCGGATTCAAACATGCTCTGCGCTCGGTGCCCTTGATGGGGTTGGGAGATCCTTTTTGCCAAGACAAATACGCTGGTTACAGCCTCGGTACTGACCGCTGACGTTTCATGCGAATTACTCATGAACAACGCTCGCCGCACAATCGCTGCAACTCGACTATATTGTAAAGGTATCACGGGTAGTCTTGGCAAGAACAAAACGCACAAATCTTACAATCGAACATGACAGATTTTCCATCCATCGATCGTTATCTTGAGAACAATCAGCAAAGTCATCTGGATCAACTTTTCGAACTTCTACGAATTGCCAGCATAAGTGCCGACAGTTCGAAGAAATCGGAAATGGCTCAGGCTGCTAACTGGGTCGAAGCCAAACTCGCGTCTGGTGGACTCAAAACCAAACAAATCGCTGGAAATGGCCCACCCCTGGTTTACGGAGAAACGGAACCAGTGCCAGGCAAACCTGTCGTCCTAGTCTATGGGCATTACGATGTTCAACCGGCAGATCCGCTGCATCTATGGAAGACCCCGCCCTTTGAGCCTACGGTGCGGGATGGCAATATTGTTGCGAGGGGTTCGACTGACGACAAAGGACAAATGTTGACCCACGTGCAAAGCGTGCTGGCGTGGAACGCCACCGGTCAAAAGCTGCCGTTGCAGGTCAAATTCCTTATCGAGGGGCAAGAGGAAAACGGCAGCGAGGTCCTCGCTGAGAAATTGCCTGACATCGGTGCCGAGCTTGCTTGTGATGTAATCGTGATCTCCGATTCCTCGCAGTATGGAAAAGGGCGACCGGCAATCACCTATGGTCTTCGAGGCATTGCCTATTACGAGATTCGGGTGCATGGACCCAATGCCGATTTGCATTCCGGTTCTTTCGGAGGTGCCGTTGCCAATCCAGGACTTGCTCTGGCCAGGATCTTGACGGAGATGAAAACAGCGGATGGACGAATCCAGTTGCCTGGTTTTTATGATCCTGTGATCGAGCTCGAACAAAGCGAGCGAGATATGTGGAATAGTCTGGGTTTTTCCGATGAAGCCATGGCCAAGCAGCTTGGGGTCACAGAGCTTGTTGGTGAAGCAGGCTACACAACGCTGGAGCGTCGATGGGCACGGCCGACGATGGACGTTCACGGACTGCTTGGTGGCTATCAAGGCGAAGGGGGCAAAACGATTATCCCTTCGTGGAATGGCGCCAAAATTAGTTTTCGCCTAGTACCAAATCAAGATCCGAAGCAAGTCACCCAGCAATTGACCGAGTTTTTGGCCGCACATACGCCCCCGGGTGTGACCGTCGAATTGATCGATTTACACGGCGGACGAGGCGTCGTCGTGGACCCCAATTCGAAATTCATGAAAGGGGCCTCGGCAGCCGTGGAGGCGGGGTTCGGCGTCCCGCCGGTACTGATTCGCGAGGGGGGCTCAATCCCTATTGTGGCCAAGATGGTCGAGGCCACGAGTGCCGACGTACTGTTGCTGGGGTGGGGACAGGATGACGATGGGGCGCATAGCCCGAACGAGAAGTTCAGCGAGCAAGACTATTACCGCGGAATCAAGGCTAGCAGTCGCCTGTGGCATCACTTGGCGATTTGACCGGAAATAAATATTTGCGTGCAAGGTTCGCCGGGAGGCCGTGTTTTCTATCGTGGAGCAGGTAACTTTGAATGAAACCCCGCTCCCTTGAAGCAATCTTAACTCCAGGCCACGTTGCATTGCAAAGCGATGAGCACTTCACCCACCACCAGAGCTTCCTTGATCCATCGGATGCGTAATCGCGCCGATGCGGAAGCTTGGGAGGAGTTCGTAAACGTCTACACGCCCCTTATTCGGCGTGTCGCCAAGGCGCATGGAATGCAAGACGCGGACGCGAACGAGATCGTCCAAGATGTCCTGCTCGCGATTCTCAAAGCCATCCCCGCTTACCAGCAAAAGGAGCAAGTGGGATCGTTTCGAAAATGGCTTACCACCATCGCACGCAACAAAGCCATCAATCGCATTTCTCGCATGCCTCGCGAAAATGGGCGACGCGACGATAGCTTTGACATCGGCAACATGCCAGCTGGTCTTTCGCAATTGGATGAAGCGGAAAACGAAATTGAGAAGCAATGGCGGCAACAGATTTTTGTGTTGGCTGCACACGAAATTCGAGCTCAAGTGCAACCGTTGACTTGGTCCGCGTTTTGGATGAGCGCCGTCGATGATCGCTCGTGCGAATCCGTCGCAAAGGAGCTAGGTATGAGTTTGGGTTCCGTCTATGTAGCTAGAAGCCGCGTCTTGGCAAAAATTCGCGACTGGGTACGAAGCTATTCTGCAAAATGGGAGGGCGAAGCATCGTGATTGCAAGACCTGAAACTTCGCGTTCCATCACCGGCTGCAACCCCGCTTTACTAAAGCGATTGTTGGCAGATGGGCTGAATGATGTGGAATTGGAGTCCGTTTCGATTCATTTGGATCATTGTGAATATTGCAGAAGCCAGCTGGATTCAACGGCAACGACAGATGCTGAGTGGTTGGATTCCAAGTCGACGCTTCGACGAGATCTGAGCGATACTCCCAGCTCGTCTTCGTTGAGAACGAACGATCATGTACCAGGCAACGCGGTTCAGCACTCGAGCAACCAGTCGCTTCTGCGATGGTTGCAACCATGCTCCGCGCCAGAGCAGCAGGCTGGGTTTGTCGGCATCCTCGATCGCTATCTGATCAAGCGTGTTGTCGGAACAGGCGGAATGGGGGTCGTATTCGAAGGCTGGGACAGCCAGCTGCATCGTCCCGTAGCGATCAAGGCCATGCATCCTCATTTGGCTTCCATCGCATTAGCACGCCAACGCTTTGTCAGGGAAGCTCGAGCGGCTGCAGCGATCGTGCATCCCAACGTCGTCGCGATTCATAGTGTGCACGCTGACTTCGATCCACCTTATTTGGTGATGCCCTTGATCGCGGGCGAGTCTTTGCAATCCCGCATTGAACGGACCGGCACGCTGGAAATAGATGCAGTGCTACGAATCGCAAGTCAAGTCGCCGATGGGCTTGCCGCAGCACATGCTCAAGGGCTAGTCCATCGCGATGTAAAGCCCGCCAATATCTTGGTGGAACATGGTACGGAGCGAGCATTGCTAACCGATTTCGGAGTCGTTCGCGCTCTCGATGATGCAACGATGACCACCAGCGGATCCATTGCGGGGACGCCGGAATACATGTCGCCCGAACAAGCTCGCGGGGATTCCCTGGATCATCGCTCGGACCTGTTTAGCCTCGGTAGCGTTATGTACGCAATGCTGGTCGGGAGATCTCCGTTTCGCGCCGATTCGCCGCTGAGCGTATTGCGTCGGATTAC
>CAIXME010000959.1 GCA_903920425.1 uncultured Pirellula sp.
ACTTGTTCCACTTCAGCAGGCTGCAAGGCGTTAGGAATCAGCACCATCGGATCATCGCTCCAACGAACGATGTCGATACGCTCACCCGCCAACTCTCCAGTCACATTCTTGATTCGGTTTCCACGCATACCAACGCATGCGCCGACGCAATCGATCCGCTGATCGCTGCTGCTCACTGCCACTTTGCTTCGATAGCCAGGCTCGCGACTGATCGCGTTGATTCGAATGACACCTTCGGCGATTTCAGGAATCTCTTGCTCAAACAAACGTTGAATCAATGTCGTCTTGGTCCGAGACAGAATAATCTTGACCCGATTACCGGCCGCTTTGACTTCGTAGATAACAGCCCGAACACGAGACCCATTGTGATACGATTCACCCGGAATCTGCTCGCTACGCGGAAGAATCGCTTCTACATTGCCCAACTGGACAATGGTGACCCCACGTTCGGTTCGCTGCACAATGCCTGTAACCAGCTGACCAACTTGACCGTAAAACTCATCAAGCCTCGCATCGCGTTCGGCTTCTTTGAGCTTCTGGATGATCACCTGCTTTGCAGTTTGGGCGCCAATACGCCCGATCTCGTCTTCGCTGAGATCGCGACCGTTTACGGTAGCCTTGATCGCCCCACCATCGCGAGCGATAGAAACGGATACATCCGCTTCCTCACCAAATTGCCTTTTGGAAGCCGTTACAAGTGCAGACTCGATCGCTTGGATCACCAATTCAGGGTCGATCTGCTTTTCGCGATGCAACGAATCTACAATTCGGAGCAATTCTTGAGGATTCATTCCGTTGTTATCTGTTGGGTTGGTAGTTTTGGTGGGGGAGGTGGTGAATTGAGAGCCCCCGGTTTCACTACCTTCCCATGTTGTGCGCAAGAATTGGAGAACCTATCTCCGCACGTCTAAAATGTCAACTGCCAATTAAGCTTTCCTACTGCTCGAACCCGGCGACAACCCCTGGAAAGCCAAAACTTTGTAACATGCGCTACGCCTTGCCAAATCGGATCCAATTGCCATCCTCCGGCCTCACAAATCGATCCAATTAGAGCTGGGCGCAGCTTGCTAGCCAATGATAATGCCTGCATGAACTCGGACAACGATTTTGACACCATAATCATCGGCGCTGGAATGAGCGGCTTAGCAGCCGGCATTCGGCTTGCGCACTACGACCAACGCGTTTGCGTCCTGGAAAAGCACTGGACTATCGGAGGCCTGAACTCGTTCTACCGAGTAAACGGCCGAAACTTCGATGTCGGCCTGCACGCGATGACCAACTTCACCGAGAAAGGTGCGAAAAAAGGCCCTCTGGCCCGTCTACTAAAGCAACTTCGGTTCCGTTGGGACGACTTCCAACTCGCGGAACAAAACGGCTCTCGCATTTCGTTCCCCGGCGTTTTCCTCGACTTCGACAACGACATCAACAATTTCCAAGCCGAGGTCAACGCGAAATTCCCTCACCAAAAGGACGCATTCCAGTCTCTCCTAGATCGACTCGTGGACTACGACGATCTCAAACAGGAAGACTTCGCTCTCTCGACACGTTCGATCCTCGCTGAAATCTTTTCCGATCCATTGCTGATCGAAATGCTGCTGTGTCCTCTCATGTGGTACGGCAACGCTCGAGAACACGATATGGACTGGGGCCAGTTCTGCATCATGTTCCGCAGCATTTTCCTCGAGGGCTTCGCCCGCCCCTTCAAAGGTGTTCGGCTCATTCTGAAACATCTGGTGCGACGCTTTCGAGAACTCGGAGGCGAATTAAAGCTCCGCAGTGGAGTAGCCCGACTCTGCGTCGAAGGAAATCAAGTCGTCGGCGTCGAACTGGAGAACGGTACGATACTCACAGCCAAAAGGATCCTTTCCAGCGCCGGTGCTGTCGAAACGATGCGACTCTGTGACGACCAATCCGAAGCACAAGTCCATATGGCAGGCGAAATGTCCTTCATCGAGTCCATTTCCGTTCTCGACTGCCAACCCAAGAAATTCGGTTTCGATAAGACCATCGTGTTCTTCAACGATTCCCCCAACTTTCATTGGACCAAGCCTACCGATCGCTTGTGCGACACGCGAACAGGTGTCATCTGCTCTCCCAATAACTACGACTACGATCCCGCACATGGTGAACTCGAAGCTGGCTTCATACGCTTGACCACCATCGCGGACCACGCCAGATGGGCCACGCTCGACGAAGGACTCTATCAACGCGAAAAACTTCATTGGTACGATGAGTCCGTTGCTTCTGCCGTGCAATACATGCCCGATTTCCGCCGCTATGTTGTCGACACCGACGTGTTCACCCCCAAGACGATCCGACGCTTTACATCGCACGATAATGGAGCCGTCTACGGCGCTCCAGACAAACAACTCGACGGAACCACGCGACTGCAGAATTTGTTTCTCTGCGGAACCGATCAAGGCTTCGTGGGGATCGTTGGTGCCATCGTCAGTGGCATTTCAATGGCAAATCAACATTGCCTCAAAGCCTAGGCCTCCAGCGTCATTTCATTGAAGACACAAAGAAAAGTCGCAGGCTTTCAACGGCTTGTCGGTCGCTGACGTAACAACGACTCAAGCCCACTACCGACCGGTAACACTACTCCCTTGATCGCTGATTCCGGCAGCCCCGATTCCCATCGGTCTCGCGCATCGCTCGACGCGGATACATTGTCCCCCAGCACGATCACGTAGTCACTCGCCGCCCATGTTTGCTCTTCTGTGTCCCTGCTGCCTCTGTAGTGGATGTCGCGAAAAGTGATCAAGCTGCGGACGGACAGCTCACCTTGGAGCGGAACCAATTCGAGAGGATAAACCTCCCCCTGCATGATGCCGCTCTTTGAACTGGGGCTAACTCGATCCTTGGATTCGAGTGGTCGGCGATACCACTCCTGATGCCCATCACCCACCACAAGCTCCGAATCGACCTGCATCACAACAATCCACTCCACCGGAACGTCGCTCAGTGGCCGTGTAGCACCCATATCGATCGGCACACCATCCACCGCCATCTTCCCATCCAAACAAGTGACCAGCACTCGTGTGTTGGTCTGAGGCGTATTCATACAGAACTGGATCCCCCAATCCGACTGCGCGGCAGATATTTGCATGGCCATTCCGATATCCGAAACCTCAATCAGTTGATGCGAATCATGCGCATTACCATCCAAGGCATTGTCGATGTACTCGCCACGCGGTCGCGAAAAACGATACGGAGTCAAGTTTGATTTGATCGCGTCAGCAGCGGGTTCTGCTTCGGCGGCACCATCCGTGCCAGCTTCGGTGACAACATCTGTCGCGGCACCAGAATGGTCGCCTGCCGCCTCATTGCTCTTCTTTGCACTCAAAACACCGTTAAATGCGGAGCCATTGCGATGCCAACTCGATGCCTTGCCCGTGTCTGCAACATCCCAAACATCGATGAAAACAGCCTGCCGCAACGCCTGATGAAAATCCTTGGTCAACCGCACACCATCGATGAACAGATCCCCTTTGGAAATGCGAACCGACTCGCCTGGCAAACCGACCAACCGTTTGATCTCTCGCTGCGTGCCGCCCGACTCCTGGAACACCACAACATCGCCCCTTTGCAGTCCAGAAGGACTCAGGCCTTGCAGACCTTTTTGCAAATGGATGCGAGAGTTTTTTACCAACCTCAACGGAGCAATCGTCACTTTCTCTCCACCGACCAGCCGATCGTCCTGCATGTCGATCTCTCGCACGTCCAAGCCAGGAGACATATCATCGCCCCGACACTTTGGACACTTAAATGGGCGATTGGCCTTGCAAGTGTCCCAGTGAAATTCGGTAATCTGATCACATTGCCGGCAACGCACCCTCAGTCGCGGGCCTCGCAAAATTGGCTCCATCGAACTGCCATTGATCATTCCTTGCCTAGTAAGAAACCCGCGTCGCATAAGCAACAACGCGGCAAGAATGATGCCTAAGCACAACAGGACCAAAAGCGTTGCCGAACTGTACAGAAACCAACGCCGTGGCTGATTACGCTTGGGTAAAATCATGGCTGACCGATTCGGTACACCCCTTGTTCACTCCGAATGATCAAATCATTCCCCACTACCGCGTACGACGCAAAAATACGGCCTGGCAAGCTATTCTTGGCGATCTTCTTTGGCTTGCCACCCAACTCAAGTACGATCGCGTCACCGCTCTCGCCTTGAATGTACAACCGATTGCCTGACAGCAATGGCGACGCGGAATAATTACCACCCAATCTCTCTCGCCATAGTTCTTTGCCTGACTCGATATCAACTCCCGTAGCGATTCCACCATCGGCAGCCAATACGATTTGATTCTCAAAACAAACCACCGAAGGAGTTTGAGGGACGCTAGTACTCGTTCCATACGTCCATTTCACGTGGGTATCCGTAACGTCGCCGCTGCCCGTTGGATCGATCGCAAGCAGTTTGGTGCTGGAAAAACCCGTGCAAACAAACAACGTGCCCCGATAAAACACCGGACGCGGTACTACCGAGAAGCCATCGTATCGGACAGACCACAATACGCTTCCGTCCTTGGGAGACAGAGCTTGAACAATATTGGATCCTGGAGAAATAACTTGCTCAACTCCATTGACCGAAATGAGTTGAGGAGTGCAAAACGAAAAAGGCCTTTCGACATCTACGTTACGAAGCGTTTTCCAAATCTCTTTGCCCGTAGCTGCGTCCAACGCCAACGTGTAGGGTGCATCCCCCCCGTCGCAGGTCACGATCAATCGATCGCCACAAAGGATCGGCGACCCACCATTTCCGTGCGTTGGCGGAAAAGCATGATCCCGATTTTCCCATACTTTGTTTCCGTCGAGATCCAGACAAGCCGTTCCTTGATGGCCAAAATGAACAAAGATCTTCCCCTGAGAAGCAACCGGAGTGGGGCTTGCATGTGAATTTTTGAGATGGATCGTTGGAGCATCTGTCGGTTGCTCAAAAACGATCTTCGAGAAAATCTCTTCGCCTGTCTTGGCGTTTAGGCACACCAAACTCAAGAGCTGACGCCCCGCTAAATCCGCCGCGCTTACATCTTTGCTCGCGCCCGACTCGCGAGCTGCGTTCGTCGCCGAAGTAAAATAGATCCTCTCTCCAACAATGATGGGGGAAGACCAACCAAGACCCGATAGCTTGGTAAACCATCGAACGTTTTCCGTCTCGCTCCACGAAACCGGCAACGATTCGCTAGGGCTAACGCCATTCTGCATGGGGCCTCTGAATTCGGACCAATCGTCTGCATGAACGTATCCGCCCCCCGCGAGAACCCCGATGGAAACTCCAAACGCACATGTCGCGGATGCGCATAATTGCTGAAACAATCGGTATCTCATGAAGTCTCACCCCTGTCCTATTCCGTTTATGATGATTGCGAATGTTACAAAATCAATTTTGGCGATCGCTGCCCAAATTCGGCAACTTGCCAAGACACAACTCCGACGAGGTAATGGACGGCGATCCCAAAGGCTCGGCCCTAATTCCGCCCCAGTCTTCTTGTGCTTCTCGTCCTCTATGTTTCAACGAAAAACCGGCTTCTTCCAAGCTTGTGTCGACCGGATAGTCGACTGACGAAATGGCTTTCCCGAATTGCGGGACCATCCAGCCTGTTCGATGCCAAGCAGATTGATCCGTTTATGCGACGGCTAGATCGTCGGCTCGTTCGGTTACCTTTTCCAAGATATCGAGCAGTACGCGGTCGCACTCCACACCCTCCGCTTGGGCTTCGAAATTCAGAAGCACCCTATGTCGCATTGCAGGCAGAAACACGCGTCTGACGTCCTCAAAGCTAACGTTGTACCGTCCATCCAACAACGCTCTTACCTTGGACGCCAAAGCAATCGTTTGCGCTCCGCGCGGGCTAGCCCCCCAACGGATGTATTGATTGGTGACATCCGGTGCCATCGCGCCGCCGGGATGCGTGGCCAGAATCAGACGAGCAACGTAGTCTTGCACGTGCTTGGCCAGCACGACCTGCCGGACCAAGCCTTGCCAATGCCGAATCTCCTCTCCATCCATGACCTTCTCCGGCGTGATCACGGTACCACGCGTCGTACGCTCGATAATCGTGTTCAGTTCCTCTCGCGTTGAATACCCGACCACCAAATTGAAAAGGAAACGATCGAGCTGGGCCTCGGGTAGCGGATAGGTACCTTCTTGCTCAATTGGGTTTTGAGTTGCCAAAACAAAGAATGGCTTCTTGAGCTCATACCGATTACCAGATACCGTCACTGTTCCTTCCTGCATCGTTTCCAACAATGCGGATTGCGTTTTGGGAGTCGCCCGGTTGATTTCGTCGGCCAAACAAATCTGCGTGAAGATCGGGCCTTTCTGGAACTGAAATTCTCGGCGCCCCTCTGTCTCCACGATCATGTTGGTTCCCAAAATGTCCGAAGGCATCAAGTCGGGCGTAAATTGGATTCGGTTAAAATCGAGCGACAACGTTTCCGACAACGTCTTGATGAGCATGGTTTTACCAAGCCCCGGAACTCCCTCCAGCAAGCAATGTCCGCCGACGAACATGGCGGTCAGAACCCCATTGACTATGTCGTCATGACCAACGATCACTCGGCCAATCTGTTCGCGCACAGCCGCGTATCGGTTTCGAAACGTTTCTGCTTGTTGTTGCATCGAATCTGCGACGTTACTCATGTAGTATTCCTGATTGGTCTAGTTCTGTTTGTTCGCTTTGCGTTTCGCTTCGAGCAGTCGCGAAGTATAGCTTTGCTCTTGCTCTACGCCCATGCTTGGCTTGTTGGACGTTAAATCATCTCTTGTTTTCTGCTTGCGGTCCCCGGCATCGAATGCGTCGGACGCCGCAGTGCTGATCGTGCCTTCGTCTAGCCCCGATTCGAATTGACTATTGGCAAGCTGTTTATCGAGGTCACCGCTGACGCTCGATTTGCTACTGCGAAGTCGGTCGAGACGATTCTTTCGCTCCATGTCAATCGCTTGAGTCTTGTCCCGTTGGGCCCTGAAACGCTGAGCAATCAATCGGAAAGGCAATCCCAAATCCAATGCAACCCGACGGACGAAAACATCCGCGAAAAACAAGACGGCGCCCAGGAGAACAGCCGTTGCCCAGATGTCGGTCAAGCTCTTTGCTGGTGGCAAGTCTGGGCGGTAAGGATCCCTCTTTAAAATGCTCGAAATAGAATCAGACTCTAACGCATCCGAGATCTCCCCTTTCACACCGCCTATTGGGCGACTCGCGGCCAAGGACTCCAGCAATTTCATATTCGCCTGTCGGACTCGATACTCATCGGAGAACGGCACCGTAATGCCTGTAGTGATCGGCGGCTTGCCACTCCCAGGCGCGATAGTCAACATGTAACTACCCGCTTGTTCCGGCGTCATTTCCCCAACGTACCGCCCAGGCGCTTGCTGGCGCATGGTTATGGTACTCGCTTTTAAATCGGGCGAGACCGCCGTTGCATTCATGTCGAGATTGTTCAAAAATCGATCGTCTGCATCCAATGCATTCACAATCACCTGGACTTTACCATCTTTGAGGTTGGTCGAGATGTTGTACTTGGAGTCATCATTGGACGGTCGCATCGTCCATCGAACCATCTGCGAAAAGAACTGATCGTAGTAAGGCGAGTTTACCCAGTCCCCCGCCCAGCGTTTTCCAGCATCGGTAGTGAACACGGCCGTCCTGCCAAGACCATAAGTCCAGGTAGCCAGAATCGTCGCTGTTTCTTTCTCGGTTGGCTTGGGAGAGAGAATCGGTACTTCGACCAAAGGGCTTTCTTTTCGCTCCGTTAAAACAAACCCTCGTAGCGAGGGCAGATCTCCCGTGATGCCGGACAGGATTTCGTGGTTCGAGACAATAGTCGGCGAGACGCCTCCTTCGGGTTCGTATACCAAAGGACGAGCGACGCGACGCGCTTCTCTCATAAAAATCTTGGGGAGCGCTGAGGGATTCGTGACAACGTAGTAATTGCCGCCGGTCTTGCTGGCGATTCGCTTTAATTCATTATGACCAGCGGTACCGTGCGCCCCAACAGCGACCGTGGATATCTTGATCTTTGCGTTAGTGTATTGGCTCAGAATCCCCGACGAAGCTGGCGTGGGATCCCCGTCACTGATCACGATCATGTGTTTCATCGAAGCTGTGTTCGATCGCAACGCCTTGATGGCCATCGAAAGCGACGAATCAAAGTCAGGCATATCGCCAGGTGTCATGCGCGCCATCTTGTTGCGCATCATTGATTTGTTTTCACCGACCTTGGAAAGGCCGTTTCCCCACAACCATTTGTCGCCGGCCATATCGTATTGAACGACGCCGCAATAATCCTGAGGCCCCAACGCATCGAGAGCTGCTTGACCGATCTTCTTTTGCCAAAAGTTACCTTCAGCGATTTCCGATGCGTGCATCACCATCGCCAATGCACCCACCGCTTCCACTTTGCTATTTTTGATTGAGAAGTTGACGGGCATCGCTTCTTCGAGCTTTGTGTTGGTCCAACCACCAGCACCAAAGGCCTCCGGTCCACCAAGCATCAGCAACCCCATTCCAAACTGCTGCACGCTCTCGGTCAGCATCTTGATCTGGTCGTCCGTAAACGAAACCACTTTGGTTGCGTCATCGCCCGCCGTCCGAGGTGCACCAGCCAGGATGACGGAATCATACGTCTGCAATTCGACGATACTTGAAAAAAGATTGGCTGTGTCA
>CAIXME010000960.1 GCA_903920425.1 uncultured Pirellula sp.
CTTGCCGGTTCGCGAATAAGGGTTAGCGGCGAACCACGTTTCGCTCTTTGTCGCGGCGACGTCAAACTTAGCTCGTTCGATGTTGACGCGCGGGCGTTTGGATTCGGGCATAATGCGTTTAAACGCGAGCGGGATGATCCCCTCCTCTTCTTGGTTTTCTGCCAGCTTGCTACGAAACATGCCGAGCATGTCACCAGCGATCAACAAGCCGGAAAGCCCGGCTGCGGTGAGCGAATTAGTTGGAGCCCCAGAAGCACCCTCGCCGTATTGGTATGGCCAGCCGCCATCTTGCGCTTGGGATACAAGTAGGAAATTGATGGAGCGAACAATCGACTCATCGGGAACCTGGATGCCTTGTTGGCCCATGGTCCATAAGCAGAGCATGGCGTATTGCGTTTGCGAGATATCGCCGTCTGCACGGTGCATGCCTCCAAGATAACCGTAGCCTCCGTTGGGCTTTTGGATTCGCAACAGGAAATCGCGGATGTAGCCGGTCTCGGCCCCGTAGGCAACCGGGTCGACGGTGGGAAGGAGCATTCCTGCAAGTGAGATCACGTACAGGATTTTCTCTTCGGGTTGGAAGTTCGATCGGTTTACTGCGGCGGCAAGTCCGCGAGCGATTTGAATTCCGTTCGCAACGACCGGGTGAGCCGGATCGGTGGTCACTTTGAAAACAGTGTAGGCCGCAAGAAGTCCGATGCCCTCGGTCGAGCTTTCGCCCTGTTGACGGAGGGGGGATTTAGAAAGGTAATCGATGCCACGATTAACCATTTCCTGAACAGCGGGATGGTCAGGATAATACTTCTGAGCGAGAGCGAGTTCGGTTTTTCCGAGCGTTAAGCAGGCAAGGACAAGGACAAGGGAGGTCCGGACAAAAAGTAGCCTGGAAAAAACAGAAGCCATGCGCAATTCCCTCTTTCACACCGAATTTCGACGCCGAACAGAAAATGAGCCAATTTCAGCACATTTCCTTCACTGTTTAGGGTACCCGGTCGACACTCTGATGACAAATGCATTGCGCCCGAATTGACAAAAACGGGTGTTGGAAATACATTGCATACCCCGATTGATTGGTTAGGTAGCTCAGTAGGTAGAGCAACGGACTGAAAATCCGTGTGTCGCCGGTTCGATCCCGGCCCTGACCACTTTCTTTTTTTCTCCGCATTCTGCGGACGTTCCCAGCAAAATCTGCGGATTTTGCCAGCTCCGTTGCTGCCGTGCTTGGTGATCTGACCACTGATTTCTCGGATCCGCACGGATGAAAACGTATTACGTGGGTTCGCTTAGCTCAACCACGGATTTGTGCGTTGAGCATGTTGGATATTTACGTCTTTGCGTGTCTTCGGCGGATCATGCTGGTGTACCGGCTTTAGCCGGATTGTGCTGGTGTGCCAGCTTCAGCTGGCCGAAACGGTAAAGCAAAACGGTCCAGAGCAACGGTGGCCGGCTGAAGCCGGGACACCAACCTGGGCTTATGACTCACTGGTGATTCGTCGATAGGTCGATTTCATGAATGGGATCCAGTTTCCTTCTCCATCCTGATACTTGGAGCTTAACGTCCGCTGGTTTTCACCCTGGAATTCGATGATGTCCAGGTACTTGGACGTCGTGCCGTCGCCCGCGAAACTCGGACCCTCTGACTCTAACGTGAGGATCGTACCTGTCGCATCCAGTGAGCCAACGTATGGCCACAAATGCGTCATCATTGAGACGATAAACGTTCCTACGAAGCGGCCACTCTTGGCATCGTATCCAAGCGTCATAATGGTCTTGGATTCGTTCCCGTCTGGTGATTTGCCGGTCCCCTCGCCGATCGTCCATAAACCTCCCAGGGAACGGACCGACTCCGTGCCGGTCATCTTCATCGACTCTCCCTCAGCTCCTCCTCCGCCACATTCTCCTTCGTAAGCCCATTCACCAACTAGCCGATGAATCCATTGGTGTTCTGATTGAGGTTGCTCGTACATGAAATCGCCTTTTTACAAATAGGTGTTAAAGATTCTCGTTTAGCCAGCGGTGGGACGTACGTTTCGCCACACCCCATCGCTACACATTGAGTTGTCGAATGGGTCGAACCTCGATGCTGCCGTACTTTGCCGGCGGGATCTTGGATGCCCAATAAATTGCTTCGTTCAGATCGACCGCTTCGATGAGATAGAAACCCGCCAACTGTTCTTTGGTTTCTGCGAATGGCCCGTCGGTCAAGCTTACTTGCCCGTTCCGAACTCGCACTGTTGTCGCAGATTCGATCGGCTGAAGTGCTTGCGCAGCGATCATGTGACCGCTTTCTTGGATCTTCTGAGCGAATGCAAAGCAGTCGGAATCAGGGCATGAACTCCAGTTGTCTTTGGACAAATAGACTAGGCACAAGTAATTCATGGAAAGGGTTCTTTCTGAGGTTCACGAAATAACGTACGCGGCCATGTGATTGGCTCGGTCTGTTCACTAGTCTGTCGATTCGAGATGCCTGATTTCGACAAACAACATCGGCATTTTCGAAATTTTCTTAGCCAGCTTCGGGGTGAGGGTTTTTTGCTCCTCGTGCCCTCAAGCGAAACGGTCCTTACCGGTTCAACTAGAACTCGACAGCAATTGATCCATCCGATTTTGCAGAAAACGCCGCTCAGGCTCCTGCTGGGTTAAGTCCAACGCATGCTGGTAAGAAACGAGTGCCTCATCGTTATGCCCCAATCGCCTACAGAGATCTGCTCGTGCAGCATGCGCCAAATGGTATCGTTGTAGTTCTTCCAGCTCGAGAAGGTTATCGATCAAAGCAAGTCCAGATAACGGTCCATCGCGCATCGCGACTGCAACTGCCCGGTTGAGCTCGACGATCGGTGTCGGGACGAGTTGGACCAATAGATCGTAGAATCCGACGATCTGGTTCCAGTCGGTGTCGCTAGCGGATTTGGCATCGGCATGGATGGCCGAGATTGCCGCTTGTAACGCATAAGGGCCAACGCCTCCTGATGCCAGCGACTGCCGGACCAAGAATGTACCTTCCGTCATGAGTTCCACATTCCAACGACCTCGGTCTTGCTCGTCCAAAGGAACGAGATTACCAGCATCATCGGACCTCGCTTCGCGGCGGGATTCATGCAGCAACATCAGCGCCAACAATCCGCTCACTTCCGGTACTGGCAACAACTGCAACAACCAACGTGTCAGACGAATGGCTTCTTGCGATAAATCCCCGCGAGTTACTAACGCGCCCGACGATGGAGAATAGCCTTCGTTGAACACCAAGTAGATGACGCGCAGGACGCTTGCGAGGCGTGCCGGTAGCTCGCTTTGCGAAGGTATCTGATACGGGATCTTCGCATCGCGAATCTTCGCTTTCGCTCTCACAATGCGCTGTGCAATGGTGGGCGTGGAAGCTAGAAATGCATTTGCAATCTCTTCGGTCGTCAAACCGCATACTTCCCGCATCGTCAACGCGACTTGCGCGTCCGAGGACAACGCGGGGTGGCAACAAATGAAAATCAATCGGAGTTGATCATCCGGAACGACGGGATCCATGGACACCTCAGGGCTCGGATCGGAAATGGCCGCCGCAGTTTCCTCTAGCTGGTCAAGCGATGTAACACGCCGTTCCCTTCGGATGCGATCGATCCCTCGAAATCGGGCAGTAGAAACCAGCCAGGCAAATGGTTTGTCGGGAATACCTTCCAGGGGCCATTGTTTCATGGCCAGCTTGAATGCATCGTGCATGGACTCTTCGGCTAGATCGATATCACCGAGCAAGCGAATCAGCGTCGCAAAAATGCGTCGCGAGTCCTCGCGATAGAGTTTTTCTACGATCTCTTGCACGTTCATTTCGCATTATTCGCTTCGCGTTCGATGGCCGCTTTCAGAATCGCGGCCCACACACGGTACCCTTCGGCGTTCAAGTGTAGTTGGTCCTTTTGGAAAAGCTCATTCTTTGGCTTGCGATCGATTCCTAAAAATGCATCCTGCGTCGGTATGAAAACAGCGTCTTCGATTCGATTTGCGAGCGCTTCGAGCGCGTTGTTGGACTCGCATATTTTGTCCCATACGCCAAACCTTTTCGGAGTCGGTGTTACGGCGATGAGATAAATTTTTGCAGTGGGACGCTCGCGACGAATGCGTTCAATGACGATGGCAGCCAGACGTGCAACCTCGTCTGGCGTTTTGTCATCGGGTTCTCCAGTGATATCGTTGCCAACAAATATCGCCACCGCTTTGAACTCGATGCCAGCGATCAGCTGGTCTATGTGGACAGCCAAGTCGCTAAACTTCGAACCGCCAAAGGCGCGTCTCACCATACGGTGCGGCGCCATATCGACGCCTATCGAATCCCAAATCCGAAAACTAGAACTGCCCAAACAAAGTACCGCGTCGGATGCACCCGCGGTCGCATTGTCCTGAGTAAGCTTTTGGATATCGGGAATCCATTTTTCGGCAGCTTCACGATAGATATCGAGGGTTTGGTCGCGCGATGGAGCCTGGGTTGACTGCTGGTTTGTAGTCTGGCGCTCGTCGGCAACCAAGCTCGTAGGATTGACAAACTGTGCGACAATTACCACTGCGAGAGAAACGACCAACGAAAGCAGGGTGCGTCGCATTGCGCCGGAAACGAAAGAACTCATCGGCATCCAATCATCATGTTCATATTCTGGGCGTTTCTATTTGACTCAATAGTATCTAGTTTACCAACTACAGCATGTCCACAGGATCGATATCGATCAGATACAAATTATCGCCTGCCGGCTTGGTGGTAGCTTGAACACGCGCTAGGACCGCATTGAGTGCGGCTGGATCTTTGGATACGAGCATCGCGTGGAAGCGATAGTGCCCTCTCAGCCTGGCGATCGGTGGTGGCGCTGGCCCCAAGACGCGCACAGGGGCCGAAGTGCGGGCGATCTCCATTTGCACCTTTTTGATGATTCCCTCAGCGAACTCCTCCGCTTCCAGCTGGATAGGTCCTCGCATGATAATCCTGGCTAAGGCTGCAAAGGGCGGGTAACCAAACTGTTCTCGCTGGGCTAATTCGAGTTCAGAGAACGCTGCATAATCATGTTTGCACGCAGCCATAATGGCGGGATGGTCGGGTGAATAAGTTTGCACGAGAACCTCGCCCGCCTTTTCACCACGCCCTGTTCGGCCGGCAACCTGGGTTACCAATTGAAACGTTTTCTCGGATGCACGAAAGTCCGGAAAGTGCAGTGACGTATCTGCATTGATGACCCCCACCAAAAGCACGTTGGGGAAGTCTAGACCTTTGGCAATCATCTGCGTGCCCATCAAAATTTGTACGCGTCCCGATCGAAAGTCGGCCAACGCGCGTTCGTGGCTGCCAGGCTTCTTCATCGTATCGGAATCCATACGTGCGATTACCGCATTGGGAAACCGTTGCTGGACCTCCATCTCCAGTTTTTGGGTCCCCAGCCCCGCCAACCGGATCGCATCGAATCCGCACTTGGGGCAAACGTTGGGAGCAGCGATCGTGTAATCGCAATAGTGGCAAACCGCTTTGCCGCCATCTCGATGGTGCGTTAGCGCCAGATCGCAATCGGGACAGGACACGACGTGTCCACACGCGGGGCATTGGATCGAAGTGGCGAACCCTCGCCGGTTCAGCAACAAAATGGTTTGTCCATTTTCGGCTAGCGTTTTTTCAATCGCGTTAAAGAGAGGCTTGGAGATGCTGCCTCGATCGACATCGATGCGATTGGAACGCAAGTCGATAGTCGTTACCTCTGGCAATGGCCTGTTGAGGATCCGACGTGGCAAGGCGACTAGTTTGTATTGCCCGATTTTGGCGCGATGGAATGTTTCAAGCGATGGCGTTGCTGAGCCCAGTACCAACGGTATGCGTTCCAAGGATGCGCGGTGAATGGCCACGTCGCGGGCATGGTATCTCGGGATCGTTTCTTGTTTGAACGTATTCTCATGCTCCTCGTCCAGAATGATTAATCCCAAATAGGGAGCGGGAGCAAAAATAGCGCTGCGCGGACCGACGATAACTTGTACGGCTCCCTCGGCGATACGTTTCCATTGAAAGTGTCGCTCAGGACCACTCATGTTCGAATGCAAAACTGCCACGGAGCCGAATCGATTTTGAAACCGAGAACGTGTTTGTGGTGTCAGGCTGATTTCAGGAACCAACACAATGGCTTGTCTGCCGTACGAGACAACTTGCTCCATGGCTTGCATGTAGACTTCGGTTTTTCCGCTGCCGGTCACCCCATGCAAAAGGATGGTTTCGTGTTCCCCTGAGTCGATGGCTGCATGGATGGTTTGGAGCGCGATGCGTTGATCCGAAGAAAGTGCTGGTGGCATGACGCGAGCGAACTGCTCCAGCGGAACATCCTTGCCAAAGGTCATAACGCGTTCTGTGTACGCGTCGATGAACTCCAGCTCACGGAGTTTTTTGATGACTCCATCGGAGCATTGCGCCAAGTGTTTCAGTTGGTCTTGCGAAAGGGGTTCGTCCGCCAAGATCAACTGTTGCAGGGCTTGGCGTTGTTTGACTGGCAACGCTTTGATCAGTTGGTCATCGCTCGCTTTGAGCGACGGTTTGAGCAGTGTTTGATTGCGTGTTCCGGCACCGGCCCGAACTCCAGCGGGAACCACTGCTTCAAATACTTGACCCAACGGGACCAAATAGTACTTGCTCATCCAATGGATGAGCTGCAGAAGATTCGCGTTGCACAAAGGCTCTGGATCGACGACGCGTAGAATCGGTTTGAGCAAATCGCGAGGTCGGTTGCTAACATGGATTGCCAATGTATAGCCGACTATTTCGCGATTGCCCTTTCCAAGCGGAACGACCACGCGCATGGCGGGTTTGAGTATGCCACCTAGCTCGTCTGGGATTCGATAGTCGAATGGCCCAAACGGTGCTTCCGGGAAAGCTACCGAGACGCATGGTGTCTCAGACGCCGCATCGATTTCCCACGGAGCAAGTTCGTTAGAAAACAACTCTCCCTGTTGGTAGTCCATGTTGTTGTGCGGCCAGTCTTCCCGTTAAACCATGTGCGCATCGACCCTAGTCGCGTTTGCGCGTATTACGACACTCGGCTTGCAATCTCGCTGACGCAGTCGTCAATCTTGATTCGCCATTGCTCGAGCGTATCGCGATCTCGGATGGTTACGGTCCGGTCCTGCAGCGATTGCGAATCGACAGTGATGCAATAGGGCGTACCGATCTCATCTTGTCGTCGATAGCGGCGACCAACTGCCGCTTTTTCGTCGTAGAAAACGTTAAAGCGTTGTTTGAGGGCCGTGTAGATCTCTTTTGCAATCTCGGGCATTCCGTCTTTCTTGACCAGCGGTAGGATCGCGGCCTTGATCGGAGCAATGCGTGGATGCAATCGCATCACGACGCGGGATTGCATTTTCCCATCTTCGTCTGGCTGTTGATCTTCGTGATACGCTTGGCAAAGGAAAGCGAGCGTGGCTCGGTCTGCGCCAGCGGACGGTTCAATCACATGGGGAATGAATCGCTCGTTGGTAAGATCATCGCGATACGAAAGGTCTTTCCCACTGCCGCGGTGGCGTGGTTGTCCGTCTTCGGTTCGCTCTAATTCCAATGGGCGTTTCTTGGGGTCGAGTTTTCCTTCGGAGTGCGATCGCAAATCGAAGTCCCCGCGGTGTGCGATTCCCTCTAGTTCACCGTATTCACCTTCAGGCAAAAACGGGAACGCGTATTCGATATCAGCTGTACCGCAGGAGTAGTGGCTCAGCTCGTCTTGTTCGTGTTCTCGCAATCGCAATCGATCACCATCGAGCCCTAAAGACAAGTACCATTGCATGCGTCGATTGCGCCAATACTGATACCACTTGGGAGACTCTGTCGGGTTGCAAAAGAACTCGATTTCCATTTGCTCGAACTCACGCGAGCGAAATGTAAAGTTGCGAGGAGTGATTTCGTTTCGAAAGCTCTTGCCGACTTGCGCGACGCCAAATGGAATGCGAACGCGAGTGCTGTCGACAACGTTCTTGAAGTTGACGAAGATCCCTTGCGCGGTTTCTGGACGGAGGAATGCAGCACCCTCCTCACCGCTCAATGCTCCGACGTATGTTTTGAACATCAGGTTGAATTCGCGTGGATCCGTCAGCGTACCCAGTTCGGCAACATCAGGAGCCAGTACGCTAGGGCGTTCGCTCGGTGCGATCTTGTCCAACGTCAAATACTTGTCATCCAGTTTTAGCTGCTCTACATCTTTGTTGCGCAGATTAAAGAATTTTAGAGAGCGGCGGATTACCTCGTCATGTTCGTTTTCGGCATCGGTCATGATGGTGACGAAGATCTTTTGTTCTCCTCTCGCAACCCACTTGCCCCGAATCTGGTCAAAGCGATACCGCTTCTTGGATGTGCGGCAGTCGACCATGTAGTCATGGAACAGGTCATAGTGACCAGAGCACTTCCAAACCTGAGGGTGCATGATGATCGTGCAATCGAGGCCTACCATTTCGTAGGTGCTAGGAGCGCCTTCTGGTTGCACCAGTTCGTTGTGCCCTTGGCACATGTCGCGCCACCATGCGTCTTTGATGTTTCTTTTGAGTTCTACACCCAAAGGTCCGTAATCCCAAAAACCATTGAGTCCACCATAGATCTCGCTGGATTGAAACATAAATCCACGTCGCTTGCAGAGCGACACTAGTTTTTCCATTTGCATGCTGTGAGAGTTTCTAGGTTGACTGAGGAAAGTGACTAAACAATTTTACGAAGCATGTCCCATGCTATGTTTCTACGTCGTTGGACTGGATTGAAACGGAGCAGTGGTAGCTTGGGTTGTACCGATTGGCGATGCGGCGCTCTGGGCAACGACTAGCCGTTTGAGCCCCGCCAGATCCTTTACGATCGCAACGGAAGTCCACTCGTTTGTGCTATTGAGATGCGCCACGACTTGCTCGGCGATCATGGGTGAGAATTCACAAATGAACCAGCCACCTGGCAGTAACTTTTTCGAAGCTTGCGATGCAAGTCGCTGGATGATTTCCGTTCCATCTGCACCGCTGACGAGAGCCATACGCGGTTCGTATTCGCGCACGGTCTTTTCGAGTTTTGCGAACTCGCTTTCTGAAATGTACGGTGGATTGGAGAGCACAAAGTCCATGCTCGCATCATCGATTGCTGCGAGCAAATCCCCTTCTATGGTGCGCACTCGGTCCGATAGCTGGTGCAGGGCAACATTGCTATTGGCAATCGCGATTGCAGCAGGACTCAGATCGATGGCGGTGATTTGGCTTTGTTGCAAGTGCTTTGCCACGCTGATGGCAATGCACCCGCTACCGGTACAGACATCAACAATGCGCAAGACCTTGGTCGGGTTTGCAGAGATTGCCTTTTTAGCTCGATCCAAACATTCGATAACGATGTGTTCGGTTTCATTGCGAGGGATCAAGCAGTCTTTGGATACGATAAACTCAAGCGAGTAGAACTCTTTCTTGCCAACCAAGTAGGCGACCGGTTCGCCTGTTGCTCGACGCTTGACGAGTTCACGAAACTTGGCTTTTACTGGCTCGCCCGGTTCTTCTGCAAACGCGGTATACAGCTCGATTCGACCGCAACCGCGAGCATGCGCGAGCAACACTTCTGCATCCAGCCTCGGTGAACTTGAGCCGGTCTTTTTTAGATGCTCGGTTGTCCACTGGAGCAGACGTAGAATGGTCCACGGTTCCGATTGCGTCGTGCTCGTAGAGGTCATCGTTTGCGTCCTTGAAGTGATAGTCGATGGCTATAGAAAGGGATTATACATCCGTATCGTCTCGGAGTGTTGATCGTTCGTATTCGATCAAAGCGTCCGAAACCGGTTGTAGATTGCCAGCAACAATTTGATCCAGCTTGTACAAAGTCAAGTTGATGCGGTGATCAGTTAGCCGATTCTGTGGGTAGTTGTAGGTTCGGATGCGTTCGCTACGATCCCCGGATCCGATCAACGACATCCGTTCATTGGACTGTTGTTTGAGTTGTTCCTCGCGTTTGGCTTCATAGAGGCGGGTTTTGAGAACCCGAAGCGCGCGAGCCAAGTTTTTGTGCTGGCTTTTTTCGTCTTGGCATTGAACGACGATGTTGGTCTCGTAGTGGGTCAACCGGATGGCGGATTCCGTTTTGTTTACGTGCTGTCCGCCTGGGCCGGACGCGCAAAATTTATCGATCCGATAGTCATCTGGTTTGAGATCGATTTCGATATCTTCGGGTTCTGCCATAACGGCTACGGTTGCAGCAGAGGTGTGGATTCGTCCTTGTGCTTCTGTTTCGGGAACGCGCTGAACGCGGTGTCCACCGCTTTCGAATTGCAGTTCACGGAACGAACCTTCACCTTCGATTCCAAGGATGATTTCTTTGAATCCGCCTCGTTCGCTCACGCTGGAGTCGAGGATTTCGACCTTCCAGCCTTTTTGGTC
>CAIXME010000961.1 GCA_903920425.1 uncultured Pirellula sp.
CGCATCGTTTACGAACTCACAGGCGATGGCAGCTTGATCGCTACGATCGGCCAGACCAAGGGTGGCACGCCGAGGCGTTTTGAGTTCAAGCGTGAAGCCAAATAGGTTTATATCTACTTAACTTCCCGGCTCTGCTGTTAAACATCCGACGATGTAAAAGAGATTATGGTCTCAATCAACGATTGATGCCGCATTTAGGAGGGGGAAACAAGATTGCGGTTCAAATTAACTGACTCGCGACTGAGGCTCGTCTACAAAGTCTCGATGCTGGCATCCCGATTGGGATGCGTAGGACTTTGGCCTCCATTCCGGTGGTGTCGCTTCGCTCGACCACCGGCTACAGGCTTCAATCCTTTCAGGATTGAAATCCAAAACCTCGGAGGAGTTCGTACAGATCGCTATGTAGTTGGTTTGTCGTTGTTCCGATAAAATTGCTGGTGCACCTGCGGCGTTGCCCCATCAGCTCAATTAGAACTAGTACATGATGCAAACTTGGATTGCCTTGCTTCGAGGTGTTAACGTCGGTGGACGCAATGCGATGGCTATGGCGGTGCTTGCGACTGTTTTCGAATCGGTTGGTTGTAACTCGGTGCGGACGTATATCCAGAGTGGCAATGTCATTTTCTCGTCGCAGGATAAGTCCAAAACGAAGCTGATCGACCGACTCGGTGACGCTATCGAGAAGCAGTTTGGAATTCGGCCAAGCATTCTTTTGCTGACTGAGAGTGAATTGAGAGCTGCAATCGCAAACAACCCCTTTCCTGAAGCGGTCGGCGAACCTAAAGCTTTGCATTTCTTTTTTCTAGCTGCGCCGCCCAAATTGCCTGACATCAATGCGATGGATAAACTCGCGTCCTCTACCGAACGGTTTAAACTTATTGACTCTGTCTTTTATCTACACACGCCTGATGGCGTCGGTCGGTCTAAGCTTGCCGCTGCTGCGGAACGCAAGCTAGGTGAACCCGCGACCGCTCGAAACTACACGACCATTCAGAATTTGTGTAAAATGCTGGGGGGCAGTGAAGTTCACTAGATCGTTGCACTGCACGTGCGTGTTTCATGAGTTGATTGTCCAAGCTTGAGGTTTGACCATGTTGCGTACAGATAGGCAGCAAACAATTATGTCGGCGTTGGGATGGGAGCTATTATGGTTTCCCGTCGAAATCGCCTGTACTGCGGTTGGGCTCTGGTTATGGCTTGGATTGCATTGGATGACGATTGGCAGTTTTTGGTTGTGGGCATTCCTTGCGATCGACTTCATCGTGAGGTATCAACACTATTCCAAGCTGGCGCCTACGATTCACGGCAAATAGCAGATTTGCTGCGATCGTTGCTCACTGATGGTGTCGACAGTGGGGCTAGATTGGAAAAACGGGAGAACTCCTTGTTCTTAATTCATAGAATGAGCAATGTGGATACCCCTGGATTTCGTTCCTACCACGAATATCACGGAGTACGCGGATAGGGGATTTCAAGAGTTTCTCAGTGGCGTAGTAACTTATGTCGTAGTGTTAATGAATTTGGTCGGCATCTTGGTCCGGGCCTGCTTCACTGGATGTTTTAAAAATGTCACAAACAACGCCAATCGCTCAACTTCGGAATCTGGGACCGGCATCCTCGCGAATGCTCGCTGATGCTGGCATCTCGACGACGTACGATCTTAGGGAACTTGGACCTGTCGGATGCTTGATGGCTGTACGGCGCGCTGGACATCAACCAAGTTTGAACTTGCTTTGGGCGATTGAGGGTGCTTTGACTGAAAGAGCTTGGAACTCGATATCGTCTTCAAGAAAAGCGTCGCTGCTCGAAGAACTACGCACGCGGACGATGGATGAAGTGTCTACCCATTAGTCAATTCGGTCCCTGTTGGGCCTTGATCGAGTGCAGGCTGGAACACGGCTTTGATCATTGATGTTTGCGTGAACGGGTGGATGCGGGAGATAGAACGAAACAGGAAATTGCAATGGAATCGCCAACGAACGTCAAAATCGTGACAGCAGATTTGGGGGACACAAGCCACCAGCGAGCAGTTCTTTCGATGATGGACGCTTATTCTTCCGATCCGATGGGTGACGGAAAGCCACTTTCAGAGTACGCTCGTGAGCATTTGATTTCAGGTTTGATCGCACACCCCACCTCGATCGTGTTTCTTGTTTTTGAAGAGAATCGGCCCTGCGGAATCGCTACATGCTTTCGTGGGTTCTCGACGTTTGCTGCAAGACCGTTACTAAACGTAAGCGATTTTTATATTGAACCTCGTTTGAGAGGGAATGGTATTGGGAAACAATTGCTACTGGCGATCGAATGGGCAGCCAGGGAAACTGGTTGCTGTAGGTTGACGTTGGAGGTGCAGCAGAACAATTATGTTGCTCGGACTGTGTATGAGCGATTCGGATTTCGGCAAGCGGTCTATGAAGCAGATGCAGATGGTGGGGGATCGCAGTACATGATGAAGAATCTTGCGTAACGCAAGCCGTTCAGGTTCTTTTTTCACACAGGGACACAGAGAAGATCGAAGGTCGGTCGTCAGGGCCGAACCTCTCTGTGACTTCGTGTCTCTGTGTGAGACCTCTTTATTGCTGTACTTGGCGATGGTAGGAAGTCCCTTGCTCACGCTTCGGGTTGTGATGTTTGCGTTCAGACTCCAATTTTCACACAGAGACACAGAGGCACGGAGAAGATAAGAGGTTGGAATAGGTGGTGCCTCCGACTCTCTGTGACTTCGTGACTCTGTGTGAGACTTCTTGATTGCAGCACTTGGCGATGGTAGGGAGTCCCTTGCTCACGCTTCGGGTTGTGATGTTTGCGTTCAGACTCCAATTTTCACACAGAGACACAGAGGCACGGAGAA
>CAIXME010000962.1 GCA_903920425.1 uncultured Pirellula sp.
AAAATGTTGTGGAAAAGGTGTACGCCTATTGCGATTCGGAACGAGGAATCGTTCAGGATTTGGGAGACCTCGGGACGGGGGGGGCGATCGCGAAAACGCTGAAAGAGAGAGGGTTTCGTACTACCAGCAGTTACAAAGAGTACTTTGGTTGGCTCCAGAAAACGAATGGCTTTCGGGGAAAGGCAATGGACATCCTCAATCAGACCGTTGCGGTCAAGGATGTGCAGCGCCTCGATGAGTTTATTCGCCACCATATGTTGGAACGCAAGCCATGGAATGAACGTATCGGTAGACTGCTGAGTCATTTTCATGAGCTCAGCGAAGCGCACCGCATGCTTGCTCGCGTCCGCCAGCAAGAAGAGTTGTTGCGACCGGTTATGGAAGCCGGCCAGCGATACCAATCCCAATTGGCAGAGCATGCTCAGGCGAAAGTCGTATTGTCCGCCATACCCATGTTCTTTGCAGATCGATTGGTGGGATTGCTCGAACCATTGTGCCATCAATGGAAGACACAGATACAAAATCTGAACACCGACATTCAACGTCTCGAGCAATCTCAAGATCGACTGCGCGGAGACATTGTTCGCATCGAGTTGGAAATGGAGAATGCAGGAGGCGAGCGGCTTAGGCAGTTACCTGCGTTGATCGAAAGGGCCGAATCTATTGCTGCGAGCAAACGCAGCAATCGAAACGCGTTCGAATCGCAATTGCGCATGTCGGGGCTCGAAATTGCCATCACGTCGCCGGAACAGTTTGCAAAGGCGCACAAGGAGATTCAAATCCGCCGCAGCCAATTGGTCGTTGAGCGACTCGAAAAGCGGAAAGCAGATGGATCGCTACAGTTTGAAATCGGCTCACTGGCACGTCGCTTGGAAAACGACCGCGCCGAGCTTGCTGCGTTGGATAAACGAAAAGGGAACCTCCCCGAGTCGCTCATTGCGATTCGCAATGCCATTTGCTCGGGACTCGGGATTGCACCAACAGAGCTACCATTTGCTGCCGAGTTGATTGCCGTTAACCCAAACGAGCGAGAATGGGAGTCGTCGATTGAACAAGTCCTCTATTCGTTTGCTCGAAGTTTACTCGTAGCCTCCGATCTCTATGATCGCGTATCCCGTTATGTGGATGGAACGAGGTTGGTAGATGGACGCGGAGTCGGTCAACGATTGACCTATTTGCGCGTTGGCGTGGTGCGCCGGCCTCCCGTGGGAGATGGGCATATAGCCAGCGCTGGTAATAGAAAGACGCTATTGCAAAAGCTCACGTTTCCGGACCATCCGCTTGCTCCATGGGTCAGGTCGGAAATAGCCAGTCGATTGGATTACGTTGCATGCGATACCATCGAATCATTTCAAAAGTGTGAGTCAGCGGCCATGACGCGGAACCGTCATTTGCGTTCGGGACCTTCACGCAATGAAAAAGATGATCGACAGACCCAGGAAGATCGACGGAACTTTGTATTGGGATGGGATAACCGCCCCAAGCGACTTGAATTGGCTGCGTCGATCCAGATTACGGAGGAGGATCTACGGCAGCTACAAGATCGGTCCGCCAGATTGAATGCGGAGATAGATCGCGTGACGGGTGCCATCGAAGCGCTCGACCAAGCGCTGAAGATTGCGGACTTTGATTCGGTGGACAGCGCCCGCCATGAATTCGAAGCGTCCCAATTCACGCTCGAATTGCAACGACTGCAGCAAGCCGACGATCTCGTTCGCGAGCTGAAATCGCAATCGGAAGCTCGCAGGGCCGAAGCGGCAGGATTCCAACAAGACAGAGATGCGGCCATCGCAAACAGAACGATGCGGGAACGCGAACTTCAGGATGGAATGCGGGTGCTGGAATCGGCTCGCCAGCGATTGCAATCTGCGAAAGACGGATCGCATTTTGAGGAAACGTCTGCGCTGTTCGATGAGATTCGTAACACGCTCAAAGAACCGTTAACGATATCCAATCTGGGAAGCTTACCCGCAGAGACTGAAAAGCTGTATCGAGAGCAAGTGGATCGCTTGCAAGAGTGTCTGACTCCGGTGGCGCGTGAAGTCACCAGTGGAATGACCAAATTCCTTCGGAAGTTCCCAGACGAGCAACTGGATTTGGATGCAGATGTCCATTCGCTTTCCAGCTTTCGTGCTCTCTTTGATCGGATCTCAACGGACGATTTGCCCAAGAATGAAGAACGTTTCAAACGCCGTCTCAATGAGAATGTATTGAACGAAATAGGGCTACTGCATGGAGGGTTAGAAGATGAACGCGAGGAGATACGCGACAAGATTGAGCAGCTCAATTCTTCGTTGAAGCTGCTGGAATGGAAGCCTGGCACCATGATGCAACTTGAGCCGAGCGATGTGCAAGATCGGGAGATTTTGGATTTTCGACGTGAGCTGGCGAGTTGCCTAACCGGCATGATCGATGGAGAAGCCGAAGCAAATGAAACAGCATTCGTGCGCGTCGAAGCTCTCGTCTCGAAGTTGCGAGATGATGCGAATGCAAGATGGCGAGAAAAGGTGGTAGACGTTCGGAATTGGTTCCACTTTTCGGCGCGAGAAATAGTCAAGCAAACGGGTGAGTCTCGCAGTTACTATGACGGAGGTTCAGGTCAGTCTGGCGGTGAAAAAGGCAAGCTCGCGTTTTTGGTTTTGGTGGCAGCTATTGCTTATCAGTACGATCTTGATCCGGACAGTGACGAAGGTGGACGATTTCGATTTGTGATGGTCGACGAGATGTTCTCACGGAGCGACGATGCACACGCCGAGTACGCGCTCGACTTGTTTGCGAGGTTTGGGTTGCAGTTACTGATCGTGGCTCCGCTGGATGCCAAGGCACGAGTCACGGAGCCTTACGTCGGAACGTATCTGCACGTTTTAAAGAACAAGTCGACCAATCGTAGCGAACTCGTGTCGATTACAGCCGAGCAGTTGCGA
>CAIXME010000963.1 GCA_903920425.1 uncultured Pirellula sp.
ATTCCCATACAGCTATCCCATCAACAATGAAAAACCGTTATGCCTTTCCAGTCGCATTGTGACAACTTCTTGGGCCAACATTGAGCCAGATGTTGCAACAGCAATAGCGATAGCGATTATCACGATCGAGCGGACGAGTATCAAACCTCTCTTTTCCACTTTATCACCTCCGTCGTGGCGAACTCTAAAATCAAACACAATGTCGGAAACAACAGATCGATCACACGTTCCTGCGTCGCACGTCCCGACCTTCCGTCCCTCATTCCAAAACCTTCCAATGTCCGCCCTTGGCTGGACCGACTCGGCCGATCACGAGTTCATCTTTAAGTCTGTTGATCTGTAGTTCGATCGCTCGCTCAGATCGCGAAAGTTTGTTAGCAATTTCCGGGATTGTAATTTCCGGGTGTTTTTCCATTAAAGACACGATGGCTTTGGCCGTCTTTCCAAGGCGTTTCCCCTCAGTTCTCCCCTCAGGTTTCCCCTCAGGTGTCTACCGAATCATCAGCGTTAGTTTGGTCGGACGACCGATGGTCAGCACAAAGCCATCTCGGAAGGAAAACGTTGGTTCAGGGAGTCCGTTTTCTCGGCACAGCCGGATCATGTCGCCTTTCCCCGTACCCATCCGTTCAATGTATACATCGGCTCCGCAATGAGTGGATTGTGGGGCACGGAGTGGTGTGGGTGGCGTAGGGATTCCAACGTCAGAGAATCAGGCAAACGTCCTGGGTTAGTGATCTCAAGTCGATCAGCGAACAGCATTACTTGCACGCTAGCGTTGCTGGTATAGTCGCGATGTGCAACCGCGTTGACGATTCCCTCTGCAACTACATCGCGTGGTATCTCATACGTTACGGGAGCTTGTCAGCGATGAAGATTCTTATCAGCCTTCTCGATGAATATGCTCGACTGAAAACGCTCTCCTTCCCAGTTTGCAGCCTCACGCGAGATGCAGTGAGCAGTTATCCTGGCTCAGGTGCCAGTTTTCGAAGTGGAGCGAAGACAGGAAACTACCCGCAGGATTTCAAACCCGGTATGGGCGAGGGCAAACGCCACCGCGAGTCTTATACAGCCAATTAATCGTATCCGCGACCATGTCCCTCGAGATCCAAGTCGGACCGGCCCCCAAACTTCACCATATTGGAGCAACTTGGTTTGGGTGAAACCTTACTAATGCTATTACGTCAGGTGGTGCGTGCAAAAAAGTTTCCTGGAATGCCTGTCACCCTCAAACTGCTAACGGTTATTACCAACGATAGGTTGAGTTTTTATGGTCGCAAAACGTAACTAGCCATCGAACCCCAAGAACACACAAACACAAGAGGTCCTAGGATGCTACAGCAAGTTATTACTCGAAACCGTTCATTGGTTCTCGTGGCTGCAATATTAGGCCTCGTGGTATCGCTACACGGGGCAACTAGAGGCGATATGATTTCTATTGCCAATTCTTCGTTCGAAGGGCCAGCCTTCGGTAGCGGCGGCTTCGGTTCGGCGACTGCCTGGGCCGAAATCGGGTCAGGCGGAGGTGCCTTTCGGCCCGTGATGCCCGGGTTGATCGTCAACAGCGTGCCCGATGGCTTTCAAGTGGGTTACGCCGGTAACACCTCGACTCCTGGATCCCTTTTCCAGGACCTCGGCGTCTCTGTCGTCGCGGGAGCCAACTACGAACTTGAGCTGTTCGTCGGGAGCCGCAATGACGGATTCACTGCGAACTACTTGGTGGAGTTGCTCGCCGGTTCCACCACCGTCGCATCCACCAGCGGGACGATATCAAATACTGGGAACTTCATTCCGGTCAACTTGACGGGACTGGGGGTCGGCAATGGCAACTTGGCTATTCGGCTGAGCGAAACCAGCGCGACTGGCCAGAGCTTATTCGACAATGTTCGACTCTCGGTTACAGCAGTCCCAGAGCCGTCCAGCCTCTTAATAGTTAGTACTTGCGCGTTCGGACTGATGGGATACCGTTGGCGTCGCCGCACGTAACAGGGCATTCTCAAAAGCCGCACGTCGAGTCCATACGGATATCCAGTCCTTAGTCGACCGAATCGCCGCGTTGGAACTTTGTGACCCTACCTGGGAACCGTTCTTCTGATCATTGCAGACGAACTACACACGGAACACATTTCCGAAATTCCAAACAACGATGACTTGCTACAACTTCAGACCGGGTTTCCACGGCTTGATGACTATACGCCGAACAATGGCTCATCGGTGCTCAAAGCATTTCTTGCGCAAATCGGACTCGCCGTAAGCCAATGTGGACTGACGGTCTCTGATCGCAACAGGATATTTGCTATCCTTGGGCTTCCGGTCGACTA
>CAIXME010000964.1 GCA_903920425.1 uncultured Pirellula sp.
CACTGACCGTGCAGCTCCACAAAACGGAAATCGCAAATTTACAATTTTTGCGATTCAGCTATTGCCCTGAATTAAGACCGTCGCTGACCCCTTATTTTTTGACGCGAACTTGCAATAAAGCGACGGTCGTAGCCTATACTACATACTTAGGAGATAAAGCAAAACAGCGAAAACGAAATCAACATTCCGTAAAGATCCGCATGGCGATCTGGCACTATTATAACATCCGAAGCATACTTCAAAGTGGTTATCGCCGCCAATCTAGTGCCTTGTAATCTAATGTAAATAAATCGGGGCGCTAGATCAGCTCGGAATACTCCGCCTCGGTAGTTAATTTCCCACCATTTGTAGTTTTGGTTTATGGTACCGCAAAACACACCGTTCTCAAGAACGTTGCATGCAGTGTTCGATGTCATTTTGATAACTATATCTTTATCGTGCCATTTCCAACGACACTTTCCAAATCCAGCAACCGCAACGTAATTTCGTTCGAATTGTGAGGATTCAATTTCATAATAAGTTTGACAGAGCAGTCCTATTTTGCGTAGGCGAACATTAATCCTAGACATTGGGTCCTCCGGTTACTTTTGTTGGCCACCCGTGGAAATCGACCAACAGCCTCCAACTGCTCCACAAATGCGTCCGCCATACTCATAATGTCCCTTGCCGAACTTTGCTCCACTAAATGAACAACCACTAGGGCAGCATCGAAAGCAAATGTCAAAACGAACGCCCGCTTGAACGTATATTTCAGCTGTCGCAAGCTCCCAGGATCCCCAAGTGTTTTGATACCTAATTGATGCACCACCGCGAACTCGTCCTTTTACATCGGCCCCCCCACAAACTTCAATACACGGCGACGGTTTGCAACTGTCATTCACATAGCTTAAAGAAACGCGAAAGTCTGAGCCAAACTCGCCTCGCACACCGACATATCCTTTGATCTTCCCTCCAAGTCCGGGGACAGGTGTGTCAATGTCAAATCCTCCTGTAATCTCGACTCTTGGGAATATAGAAGCCTCAATTGCCCAAGAGTCAAGTGTCCCTTCCTTTATGCAATTGCACATCTTATTGCACATCTTGTGCGAAATACTACCGGAAAACTTGATGTCAGATCGAATCTTTATTCCGGCAAAAAAAGGAAGTTTGTCACAATTCGGAACATTTGGAATACAAACCGCGGGTAGCTTCATATTTCCGCTGTCAAGTTGCATCGGCACTGACGCAGTGATGCAACTCCCTGGGGTTTCTGGAATATCGCCATCTAAACCGAGAGCGTCCGTATACCGAAAAACCATTCCTCCGATAAAGCTGTATTGATTCCAACCGCCTTCATATTCAATCGGGTCTCTGCTCAAGAACCTCCCTGACAACCCGCTCATCCACCTTGCTCTGAAGTGGTAGAGGCCGAGTGTTGCATCCCACTCACGACCTGTGTAGGTGTATCGGTTGCTTGCTGCAGAACTTGTTTGCACAGCCCCTGATGCATTCAGGAACGTTGGTTGTCCGTAGGCTGTATAGGCGTAGCGTTCGCTTACGTTGCCACTAGAGTCGCTTATAGCGGTAACGCTAAACTGCTGGTTCCCATGATAGAGTGTCGTGGTCCCGGCACATGCGCATATCTCGTCACCATGCATCGCCCTGGCGGAAGAGGCGAACGAAGTCGTGGTTTGGCGTACGTTGTCATTTTTAAATGACGCGATCAGGTTTGGCCCTCCCGCGGGCGCGTGCGAGGCTTTAAATGTTCGTTCGATAAAATCGAGATTGTGGACATATTCCGATTCTAGGCTTTGCAGAACGGCGGTGCAACGTTTTGGATGCTCGTCGATTGGTTTATTTGGTTAGATATCGAATTGCCACCTTGGGTCAATTCATGCGACTTGGAACCCTACCTTTGTGGTCGTAGAAAGAGAGCCGCCTTCTTGCTCATTCGCGTTAAGTTAAGGGTGAGGTACATTTATGGCTGCAATCGAATACGGGCTTGTTGACTCTCTTAAGCCGACCGTCTCCGTTTGGCCGCTTTTTGACGCGAGAGTGAGCCTAAGTAGCCAGTTATGCCGCTTTCACCTTTTTTTGTGATCACAGCCCCCATTGTTCGGATCGACCATGACCGATCACGAAGTACTGGTTCGAACGACTTTTGCCCTATGCCTAAGCAAAAATCATTTTAGTTTTTGATTGTACGGCTGCTGTTTAGCCAGGTTCTTATTTAAGGAATCAATAAATGCAAAGTGCCCAATAACCTTGCCATCAATGCGTCGAATCACTACTAGACCTCGTATTTCTCCTAATCGAAAAAAGAAGTAAATGCGATCCCCGGAAGGAACAATAGTCCCTCTGACTTGCCCTGATCCCTGTAAGTCTACCTCCGGGAAGAGGTCAAAAATCACTGTAGACCACGCAATTTTGTTTTGTTGGTCCACCTTGTGAATGTCTACCCCGCTCGGGCTTTCACCTCTATAAACTATTATCGAACCGTTTCCTTCAATCGAACGCGTGCATACCTCAAAACCTCTCTCATTGACCTGAGAAATACGGTCTTCAGTTGTGAGTGGCTGCCATATAGAAGGCACGGAGATATTCAATGCGCCCTCGATATGCCCTGAAAACCTAGCAACGCGTCTTGAACCTTCGGATTCGGATTCATAGGCATGCGTCCAGGCTCGAAAAAGATCCTCGGACAGCTCATCTTTGTCGCCAGCAAAGCAAACCTCACCGAAAAACACTAATAAGAAACAGAATATTCTAGCCTGCATAATACTCCTACAATGGGTACATTGTCGCCTTGTCATAATCCGTTGGTACAGGGCAATCCGGGCAGCAGTTCCAGTCACGTTGGTGCCATCGTTTGGCAACGCCGTCATCACCATTATTTTTTGCCCAAGTATTTTGCGGCTCATCTTCAGTCGCAGGTAGTTCTAAACTTGTAACTGGAACGCCACACGCCGTGACAGTAATGGGCTTTTTTATCGTTGTAGTTTTGCGATGGCAATAGAATCTAACCTCACCTTCATGCCTCCGCCTACCACAGCTGCCAGGACGTGCTGGAATACCACTAAGATCCGTGTAATCACCAAATAAAGATGGGGTATCCTCATCCTTATTAACATACCAGCCTTCCCAGAAACTTTTCGTTTCTGGGGCTGATGCTGGATCGCATTTCCTTTTCGTTGGGCACGGCTCACCACTACATCTGATGGTAATCTTTTGTATTAGCCACCCACCGGTTCCATTGCACAACTTGCCAGCTTTATTGGACAGTGTTATTTTCCACTTTACCACAGATCTCTCAGTGCATTTATTGAACTCAGAATTTAGATTCTCGTCCGCAACCTTAATAGAAATAGTACCTTGAGGGTCGACTTTTGATAGCCAAACAAGTTGGCTATAAAGAAGGCGACCATCTTCATACCCTATCGGGTCTCTACTCAGAAACCTCCCCGACAATCCGCTCATCCATCTGGCCCTGAAATGATGCAGGCCAAGTGTTGAGTCCCACTCACGTCCAGTGTAGGTATATCGGTTGCTGGCTGCAGAGCTTGTTTGCACAGTCCCTGATGCGTTGAGGAATGTGGGCTGTCCGTAGGCTGTGTAGGCGTAGCGCTCGCTTACGTTGCCACTAGAGTCGCTTAATGCG
>CAIXME010000965.1 GCA_903920425.1 uncultured Pirellula sp.
GAAGGTAACGGAGACCAAAAATATGAAGGTGTTCACCACAGGCCAGGTCGCGAAGATCTGCAAGGTGGCCCCGAGAACCGTCAGCAAATGGTTCGACTCCGGCCGACTCAAAGGGTACCGCATCCCCGGTTCACAAGACCGCCGCATTCCCCGCGAGTATCTGATCAAATTCCTCAAAGAGCATGGAATGCCTCTGGGAGATTTGGAAGATGAGGCCATGGCCAAAGTCCTGATCGTTGCGCAAGATCAGGTCTTGATCGAAAACTTGAAGCGAGAGCTCCCGCAAGAACGAAGCTTCAAGGTATCGGTTGCTGCAAGCGGTTTCGAGGCAGGAATTCAAGCAGAGAGTTTTCACCCAGATTGCATGATTGTTGACTTCTCAGTCGGCAAGTTGGAAGCATTGCAAATCTGCCAAAACCTTCGCAAGAATGCTGACTTTACCGAGATCATCTTGATCGCGTTGTTGCCAGATGACGGCAACACAATGAGCTTCGACCGCTCGAGCATCAATGAGACGTTCAAGAAGCCTTTCGACGCACGTCTATTGGCCGAACGACTCCGCACGCTTATCGGAGCAAAGAAGGAATTGGTCTAACAACCAATCTTGTCCTTCAACAAAACGAAACAAACCTTTGCTGACAAAATCAGCAAAGGTTTTTTCGTTTCTATCGCTTACCTTCAGGCTACTCTACAGCTTGCCCGTGTCGCTCCGCAGAAACACACTCATCCCGAATACTTCTTCGAAGAGCTCGCCCGATTGCCGAACAGTTAACTGTTCTAACGAAACATCTTCGATTCCATGGGTTGCAATGATCAAACGATCGCCATCGCGGCGACACCGGATATTGCTAATCCGCTGAGATCGAGATTCGTCCAACGCGATTGCAAGTCTCAAAATGGCAGCTAGCTTGGCCACCGCCACCCGATCGTTCCGATCCAATGTCGCGTAACCTTCGTGGTCGGGCTGAGGCGAAGACCGACGATGATAACGCACAATGAGCGCTACCAATAACAGGTCTCGCAACGACAGCCCAAACAACTCGCTGTTGCGGATGATGTACATGGCGTGCTTGTGGTGGCTTCTGGCATTGATAAAGCTGCCGATTTCGTGCAACAGCGCTGCAAGATAGAGAATGAGCTCCATCCGTTGATCCAATTGATGCTCATCCACCAAATCCGAGAAGAGCTTGCGAGACAACGTGGCGACATGCCTTGCATGCGTCTCATCAAAAGACATCTTGCGACCAAGATTGATAGCAGACCGAATGATCTGATTGCGAAACTCGGCAGTCCACGCATCGCGGACAGCAAGATCGCTCAGCAATCCGTCGCGCAGGTTGGTGTCGGCAATGTGGATTTTGTCGCAATGAAACTCTTTCGCCAACGCGACATAACTCATCAGCCCCGGCCAGACGGTGTCCGCATCGGTGTAGCTAAGCCCAAATTTGGCCACCAATTCCTCTTCCTTGAGCATGCCGACCGATTTTGCAAAATCCAACAGACCATCCACAGGGACGCTGCACATCTGCTTGGAATGCTCCGCACCCACCACATTCGATGCCGCTAGACGAACGTCTCCGCCTATCGCGACCATCTGAATTTGCTTGTCCGAATCGACATGCTCGTATATCTGATGGACGAGTCGATGGATCTGGGTCTCGATGATCGCTCGCTGCTTGGCCTGCGACGTATTGAGCTTGTCGACTTGCTCAAGCAATCGCAGCGACCCCAGGCGATACGTGTTGGAGAACAAGACGTTACCCCCGCGAACCACCAATACCTCGGTACTCCCGCTCCCCACCTCTACCACAATCGTTTTGACCGAGGCCAAGGAAGGTGTTGCTTGCAGGAGCGGCTGAATCCCCATATAGGTGATTCGGTTCACCTCCGCTTCGTCAAGCGACTCGACTTCCAATCCGGTAGCAATGTACATTCGGTCGATAAACGCCAGTCGATTGCTAGCTTCTCGTACTGCGCTGGTGGCGACCACTCGAACCTGATCAGGCCGAGTGATGCCAAATTCCTGCATGAGTCGTCGGTAGCTCTTCAAAACAACCGCGCATTCTTCGATGCTCTGCCGGCGAATACGCTGGATGGTGAAGGTGTCTTTTCCGAGAGAAACAGCCTGCGATACTTCTTCCAGAATCCGAACGGTACCACCCGCATCGATCTCGGCAATCGCCATCCGCACACTTGTGGCGCCGATATCCACAACCGCAACAGGTCGCGCTGCTGTGGAACTTGGGACGGAAGTACTACGGTTCAAAGGGCCAGTGGACATGGATAACAAGCTTCAAAGGTTTATTCAGTTGGAGGCGCTCGCCATCTGGAACATACGCTGTTCACAAAATGACACGAAACGTCCAGTGCCTAACTCTAGCCGAAAAACGCAACCGGCCAGTCGTTTATGGTTTTCACCCAACATGCCACGGTGCACATTCTACGGTGCGGCTCGCCGCCACCCGATGATAGCTGTTATTGCGATTTGTTTGTAGAGATCACGGCCTCCACACTCGCCCCGAATTCGATCTTTAATCTTTTTCGAAAAATAGCTAGAGTCACCATGAAGAGCGGGAAATCCTATAAAATCCCGTAGAGCCCCCAGTCAACCGACTTTTCTGGAGATGCGAGCATGGACGCAGCGTCAAAAATCAAACTGCTAGTCGCCACCTTCGTTGCCAGCTGTGCAATGACCCATTCCGCTTTCGGAGGCGATGATACTCCGCCAACTTCGACTACCAAGAAAGCAGCAGGTTCGGAATGCTGTTCCGACGCAGCTTCTTGCTGTTCCGAAAAAGGGACGTGCGCCGCGGACACCGCCGCATCGAAGGATTGCCCCGCCTGCTCCCAACCTAAAACGTGCTCTACAACAGCCTGCACCGATTTGGCTAGCACGGACAAGACTTGCTCAGACAAGACTTGCTCAGACAAGACTTGCTCAGACAAAACTGCCACTGCCTCGACTTGCCCCGGCTCGACTTGCACGTCGACTGCACAAAGCGAGTGCGGTACACCAGCATCAACAGCAATTGCCGGCCTGTCGTGCTGCTCGCAGGACACGACAGCCGCCTGCAGTTCATGCCCAGCCTGCAATTCCCCGTGCGAAAAAGCTACCGTCCAAGTTACCGAAGCCGCCGATTCGGCCAGCACGGGATTTGGCTCTTTTGTTAGCTCCTGGCTATCAACCAGTCCCAAGTTCTCCGCTGAATTTGCCATTCACTTTGGTTCGGACAATCCTCGCAGCAAACTTGGTTCAGGCGTGCCTGTTGTCGAAGTTCCCAGCACAACTTCGTCAGCGACCGAACGCTCGCCACAAATTGCACGACCAATGAAATTCGTGGAACGCATTCCGAGAATTCAACTAGGCGAACTCGTTGGTGAAGTGATCGTATGCGGCCACCGCATCTGCTCGGGCAACAAGTGCTATGACGTCAAAGACGAACCTGTCGCAGGAACCCATTGCGATACCACCGAAGGAAATGAAACCGCCAACGCTCAGGAAGAGGAGCCAATCCTCGTTGTTCCGATGGCTCCCCCAGCACCTCCTGGCTTGGAAGTGGCTGAAACAATCGGTATCGAAATGGAATCGGAAACCGAAGCCTTCCTTTGCAGCATCGGCCTAGAAAACGTTAAGGCTTCTGTCCCAGTTACTCGTGTTGTGGAGTTGTTGGTTGCGAATACAGAACTAACCACACGGCTCGAAATGACTGAACAACTAATGAACGAACGCCTAGCGTCCATCGAACGCGTACAAGCCTTGGCAGAACGCAATTCGCAACTTTCAGCCCAGCTTGCTGCTTCGGAAGCTCGCCAGCATGCCAACGAAATCCTCACAACCAGCTTGATTGAACGAGCCGAGTTGGCCATCAAGCTTGCATCGCTCGAAAACAAGGGTGCCACCACGCACGACGCCACTCCCAAGTTCTCGATGCAAACGATCCAAGAAGATCTATCCAATATCCGAAAGCAGATCGCAATCCTCCGCCGTGCACAACCCGTCGGCTTTGCTCCAAGCTTTCTCGGCTCGCAGGCGCCACGTCCCTACATTCCAACCGCTCAGCTATACTCCCAACGATCAGCTGACGAACAAGGAGTCGAATGCGGCAACGAATCAGAGGCCGCCGTGGAAACGACGGTCAAGTAGCTATTTTATAACGTTTGACAACACGCAAGGTTCTTCATGTCCAATACTTTCGATGCGATCCCTCAAGATGATCGCATCGCGAACGCGATCCAAAAGCTCAAATCGGAGTTGCGTGTCGTTGGGCAAAATTCTATTCCCCTTGCAGAGGCCAATGGACGTGTCCTCGCCCAAGATATCCTTGCGTTTCGGGACAGCCCGTCGATAGACGTGTCTGCCATGGATGGCTACGCAGTCCGAATCGATGACCTAAACGGACTCGCGTTACCCGTCATCGGGACCGCAACGGCGGGCTCAACTCCTATCGATTTGCATCCGCAATCTGCCGTTCGAGTCTTCACCGGCGGGCCGGTCCCGGCTCAGGCGCAATGCGTTGTTCGCAGGGAGGATTGCAACGAATCGGAAACCTATGTGAGCGTTTGCCTGGCTGCGGACAAGGTTTTTTCTGGCATGAATATTCGTCGCCAAGGCGAGAACGTTCGTACTGGCGAGCTGGCGGTACCGCGGGGAACATTGCTATCGGCGAACCGTTTCGCAGGAGCCTGCACGTTTCTGGAAAGTGACCCTGTATCGGTTTTCCAAAAGGTGCGAATCAGCATCATCAATACGGGTGACGAGTTGCTGCCCATGGGCGCCCCGATTCAACCTTGGCAGATCCGTGATTCAAACGGCCCTTTCCTGCAGTCCATCCTGACCAAGCACGAATGGGTGGACATATCGCGATCGCAAGTAGCCGATGATCCCAAAGCAATCGAAACACTCATCCGTGAGCGGTTGCCCCTATCCGATGTTTTGCTACTGACTGGTGGCGTCTCGATGGGAGACACGGATTATGTCCCCGATGCCATTCAAGACTGCGGGGGCAAGGTGGTTTTCCATCGCATTCCCATCCGACCAGGCAAACCCATCCTCGGTGCCTATGGCCCAACGGGGCAACTCATCCTCGGTTTGCCTGGCAATCCTTTGAGCGTTGCCGTCACGTTTCGACGTTTCGCACTTGAACTGATCCAACATGTCGGTGGCTTTGCAAATAGCGTCCCCGCGTGCAAAGCGATCCTCAGCACCGATGATACCAAACAGATTCCATTAACCTGGTATAGATTGGTTAAGCTCGAGCCAAATGGTCAATTGTCGCTTGTACCCACTTTAGGTTCGGGCGATATTGCGTCTCTTGTACAAGCAGATGGGTTCGTGGAAATCCCACCCAATACCTTGTCGTCCGGCATTTGGCCATTCTATGCTTGGTAGATAACCCTCATAACTTTTTGCGTAACGATCTCATGAACCACCCAATCCCACGCCGCCAACTCGGTGTCACCGATCTTCAACTGAGCTCACTCGGGTACGGAGCCTCCTCTATTGGCGCTGAGTTCGGACAACGAGATTGGAACGCTGCTCTGGATAGCGTTCGCACAGCGATCGAGGTAGGTATCAATCTGATCGATACGGCAGCATACTACGGAAGAGGGATGAGCGAGATACTCCTCGGCCAAATTCTGCCCGAGTTTCGCCGTGACCAGTTCGTCCTCAGCACCAAGCTCGGGCGATACGCGCCGAATCACTTTGACTTTTCTGCTAAACGCGTCGCCGAGAGTATCGATGTATCGCTAGAGAGAATGCGAGTGGACTACATCGACATGGTGTTTTGCCACGACATCGAATATGGCGATCTCAATCAAATAGTCGACGAAACACTTCCCGCTCTTCAACGGCAAGTCGCCAAAGGCAAGGTCCGTTACATCGGCGTGAGCGGCTACCCCATGAAGAATTTCGAACGCATTATTCCAACGGGACTCGTGGATTGCGTGATTACGTACAACCACTACACCCTTCAAAACGACATGGCGCTCCGGCTGCTACCCATCGCCGAAAAACACAAAGTGGGCGTCATCAATGCAGCCCCTTTCTCGGCTCGATTGCTCAGCAGTTTACCACTTCCTCCGTGGCACAAAGCCACCCCAGACGTGCGTGCTACGGCAGCACAAGCAGCCGAACTTTGCAAACAAGCCGGCACCTCCATTGAAAAGCTCGCCGTCCAGTACTCCGTAGCTCACCAAGGGTTTGCTAGTTGCCTCGTTGGAAGTGCACGCAGCAATGAAGTCGCTCAGCTAGCGGAATGGATTCATGAACCTATCGATCAAGATCTTGTTAGCCGCGTCAAGACAATCCTGAAACCCATTCACAATTGGTACTATGTCGAAGGTCGACCAGAGAATAATGATCTGGACTGGCCATCGACCGTCTTTCCAACCGCGTAAGCGGACGCGTTTGCATGCGATGGTCATCTATCCTACGTGTTCTCAGACCACGGCTATGACCGACAAAAAGGGTTCTAGATGATCGTCAACAAACCCAACACGCACCCGATACTTGTTCTCGCATTACGGCTTATTTGAGGATCGCAGTCACCGGAAAGTGGTCCGAAGGTGTGTGTCCATTGCGCTCTGCTCTGTCGATGCTGGCAGACAGAATTTGCCAATCTCTAGAACAACCAATCCAGTCAATCCGTGGTCCCGACGTCTGGCTGGCCTTGAATCCCGAAAAGGTACCTTCCACCTCGCTCTTATTGGGATTGGCTATCCGAAACGTATCGACCAACGGCGAATCAGCATGTTCATCCTTTGCAAATAATGCCACATAGGGATCGCCCCCTTCCTCTGCATTGAAGTCACCCGTTACCACGAGCGTGCAGCCTGCGCCGAGCATCTGAATCTTTGCCCGGATCAAACTGGCGGCTTCTTTACGTGCCAATTTGCCTCGATGGTCAAAGTGTGTGTTCACAAACAGGACGGGCTTGCGATCTGCATTCTTGCGGTCTCTCAATTTGACCCACGTGGCTATTCTCGGAAGAGCCGCATCCCATCCCTTACTACCAACGGTATCGGGTGACTCGCTCAGCCAAAAATGGCCGCCAGCCAATCGTTCGAATCGAGCAGATCGGTAAAACAGAGCAGCCATTTCGCCCTGTTCCTTGCCATCATCACGGCCAACCCCAAACGCCTCGTATCCGGCTAGGTTAGCTGCGATAAAATCCCGTTGATCGACCAAGGTCTCTTGAGTCCCGAGCAAGTCGGGACCGAATGCCGAAATCGTTTCGAGAAGAAACTCTTTGCGTTTGCTCCAATGGTCGTCCCCA
>CAIXME010000966.1 GCA_903920425.1 uncultured Pirellula sp.
GGGCTGAGGCAACTCTTTTGTCCACCAGAAGACTTGTGCGACCCCGTCCTCGTTAGCCTTTCCCCACCACTTCAATTTCATATTGCCCCCTCGAGCGGAGACCGCTGCAGACAGATACGGATCGCTTCCGGTTTGTTGAATCTGCAACGCTCCATTCACTGCTTGCAAGCGGCAATCATTGGGTTCTCCCCATCCATCAGTGCCGTTGCTAAATCGCCACTGCTTTATCACGGTGGAACTCTTTCCAGGTAGACCGCCTACGCTCAGTTCCATCTTGGCGGTTCGGTCGCCGGTCTGAGATGCGTATACTTGGACGATTCGATATTCGAGCCCGAGTCCGCTCAAGTTGGGGAGCATGGGTCTTCCCTCGAATAGGCTCAGCGACATCCAGCGGTTTTCGATGTCACCCGCTGGTCCATGCGGGATTGGGCGAGCGTTTGGGCTGTCGATTCTCAGCTTCGACGTCACCCCGCCGTTGTTAATCACTTTGATTAAGAACGTTTTCCAGCCGTTTTCTTCAAGCGTAACTTTTTCCTTTGCCGGAATTAGATCGAATGCCCCGTCGGACTTGATCTCTACAGTCAACAGCACTAGAGGGTCCAGTAGACGTTGGACCCCTCGGGTGATCTCCTCGTCCCCCATCGATTTCGAGATGGCGGAAAAATCTTGCTTTTGCTCAGCGCTCAATGGACTGCCGATCGTATCCATTGCTTCTAGTAATCGCGAGGTTAACAACAGCAGCGGCTGCGAATCGACAGTTTCTGCAATTGCAATCTGCGGATTCTGAAATTCCTGGGCATGAGTATTGAGGTTAAACCCGCAAAGCAGCGAGAGAATACAATAACCAATTGCCAGCCTGCAACGGAGAGAATTGAGCAGCATCGTCGGTCCATTCAGTTAAATCGCCTTGAGTCCAAATTGTCCGTAGACTTTTCTATACTTTAGACCATCGATGAACCACCAACAATCGCTCAATCCCTACCAGTCTCCGAGTTTGGAGAAGCTGCAAGCACCACCCGGTTACACATGGCCGTTTGAAAGTGATTTCGTATTGAAGTTCGGGGCGAGTATCGATCGACAGCAATTAGAAAAGTGCCTGCGATGCGATAGTTCCTTGGTCAGCGGTAACAGACTTGCTTTTGCATTTGTTCTCTTTATATGCTTGCTCTTCGGTGCGATCGTATTAATCGTTCGAGATAAGGCATTCCCTCGCGAGGATGTTTTGTTGTTCCCTTTGCCCCTAGGAATCATCGCCGCATGCTTCTTTTTTCCAGGCATGTTTATTGGCTGGCATCACAAGCGATACTGGGAGAGTTTTCAGTGGATTTGGGGAGACGTGCACTGCGAGTTCCAATGCGAAGCCTTTTGCTGGGCTGCCAATCGAAACAAAGTGCTGCTCCCGTGGGATAGTTTTGCTGAGATCTTGCTTTGCGGCGACTGTTTGTGGTTTTCATCCAATACTCCATGGTTGATTCGATTGCCAATACATCGAGATTGGGTGGATGGCGGCACTTGGGAGAAAATAATGCTCCTGGCTCGAGCGCACTCGCGATTCTGTAGCCTATCGGATTCGTTTCGCTTGCGGACCGGTTACTCCGCTGCTTCAAAAATTACGCGTCAGCATTGCGAATCCGCCCCGGACGAATTTGTTGCGGGTGATGGACAAATCGCTTTTCGATCGCCTAGTTCTCGCGCTCCATATCCATCCGACGTTTTCCAAAAGACCCTAACGACTTTTTGCTTCGCTCCTCTCGCCGTATTTTTAGTGCTGTTTGTCGTTGGGCAATTGCACTGGATTCAAGTTCCCGGTTCGCAAACGCTTGTTCATGTGTTATCTCGCCTTTCTGTGCTGCCGCTGTTTATTGGATTTCTACCTCAATTGCCTCCATTCATTGTCTATAGTCTCCCGTTCGGTTCTGGCTTCTTTGGTCAAACTCAAGCGTGCGTTAACGCCCAGGCAGGTTTTATTTCTAGAGAGAGCGTCAGGCTCTCCTCGCCGCTCAATGCGATCGAAATCGATGTGGAATCGATTGAGAAGGTCGATGTAAATGAAATCGATGTGGTTGTGCATCTGAGCCAAAGGTATCGCAAATCGCTCGTTATCCCGCTGGATCAGTTTGCGCAACGGGTAGACGCGATAGGCATGGCACAAGCTCTTCGAGACGCGGTGCATTCGCGGGAGATCGTAGGCAACTAGTCCCGCCATTCTGAATGGACTAGTCTGCCGTGGGATTCCAATGTTGATACAATGATGGCAGAAGTTTTACTGTTCCCAGCAACCTTTGTTTCGAAAGTTTTCCCATGAAAAACTGGCTCCATATCAGCTTTGCTTTAGCGCTTACATCGAGTTTGTTCGTCGGTTGCAACTCCGACGTCGCAGATAGCAAGAGTGCGGGA
>CAIXME010000967.1 GCA_903920425.1 uncultured Pirellula sp.
AACAAAAATTCGTTCGAGGCCAATAACGCGTGCGCTAATTGAGTCCAAGCGGTTTCGGGGTAGCCCGCTGTTTCGTTTGCCGCGTCCCCATTTTTCGAATATTCTCGCAGGAAGACATCCGCTTGATTTAACTCAATCTCCGTCGGATTGCGGCCCAGGATGCGGCGAACCAGATCCGTAATGCGAGCCTGTGAATCTTGTGGAGTCGCCAGATTGGTAAGGCTCGCTAACTTCGCCGCCCGATCCTGAATGAACTCCGAATTGAGTGCGAACAAGGTTTGCTGGGGAACCGTTGTTTCCGGTCGTTTGGCCGTACAAGCGTTCGGATTCGCACTGTCGAAGGTGCTCATCAAATTGGCAATGATGTCCCGATTGATAAAGCCGTAAACGCTTCGCCTAGGTATGGCTGGCGTGGCATCGAGATCGATGGGCCTACCCCCCTTATTTAAATCTAGCTCTTCACTTACCGATAACATTGCGTCGCGCATCGATTCAAATTCCAATCGTTTGCGAGGCATTCTCCATAGCAGTAAGTTATCGGGATCCACTCTCCGCGACGCTTCCGATTCGATAGCCGCTTGTCGATAGGCACGACTATTAAGGATCTGTTTATGAAGCCACTTCAGTGACCAACCATTTTTCTGAAACTCATCTGCCAAGTAGTCCAAGAGCTCGGGATGCGTCGGAGGCTGACCCCGAGTGCCAAAGTCGTCCGGAGTTCGCACCAGCCCTACGCCGAAGTGATTTTGCCAAGCCCAATTGACGATAACTCTTGCCGTCAGTGGATTGGATCGATCGATGATGGATTGGGCTAGACCTAATCGCCGCTTGCCACTTTCAAACGTTTTGACTTGCCCGCGGTCCAATGCGGATAAGAATTGAGGCTGGACCTGCTCACCTCGCGATAACGGATTTCCTCGCAAGAAAACAAAATGCTCGCTCGGCGTAGGATCCTCTCGCAAGACCATTGCGCGTGGTGGAGAACCAGCAGCAGATAGATGAAGCTGATGAATACTACCCCGCTTTGCGGAAATGCGATCGCTCACCGTTCTATTGGCAAGCCCCATGGCATCGTCATCCGAGATCGAAAAGGGGGAATCGGGACCATAAAGATGCTGTCTCAACTGACGATACACGGGACTATTGATCGTTTGATGCTGGGCATGTTCGTCAGGCAGCACTCGTTCAGGAGACGATGCTTCGTCAGATGCTTCCGATATCGCTTTCAACCAGTTTCGCTGTGCTTCAGTAAAGACTGATCCGTACACGGTTGCCACCTCGCTCAACGACCGAGGCTTCTTTGCGATGAGTGCATCCCAAATCGGTAAATTCCGTTTTGGTAACTCCGTGTGCAAGGAATGGATTTTGGCAGGGTCCCTTTCCGATTGCTCAATCTCTTTGGCTATTAGAGCTAGGTACTCGTCGCATCGCTTGGCGAATTCCTCTGGCTCCAATTTGCCCCAAGATTGCATCTCTAACCAAGGCCCAAAGACAGGATCGTCTCGCTTTAACTTCGTGAGATACTTGAGCCAACGATTAAGAATAATAGGGCGTATATCGTCCGTTCGATAGGATAAAAATGCGGTTGATGTATCTGCCTCCACAGCACCTTTCGCAATTTCTCCTAAGTAAAGTCCAACTTGCATTCGCATCCGTCCTCGAAGCACTTCAGATTGTTCGAGAACGAAGCTACGCAGTTCTAACTCCAGGGATTGCAGTTGTTGTTGGTACTCTTGTTGCGCGGAGTCGTTCCCTCCTGCACCAATAACCGGCAGTTGAGTTGGAGATTTAGATGGTGCGATCGAGGCATATATACCGTAGTAATCTTTAATAGAAATCTCATCGAATTTATGGTCATGACAC
>CAIXME010000968.1 GCA_903920425.1 uncultured Pirellula sp.
ATGCATTCTTCGTCACTGCAAAATGCAAAACCCAATAGTCCACGAACCTCTTTAGCCGCGGGTGATTTCGACTGCCGACAATGGCGACCACAAGCCCCACAACCAATGCGAATATAGGTAACCAATACTCACGTAGCGTTGCCCCCAACGAAAGTAGGAAATCGGTCAACGGGGGAACCGGCCTATCCATATCTTTGAAGATGGAGGCAAACTGGGGCAACACGAAAAAGAGCATCGCAATTATGACGGTCATGGTGATGGAGCAGAGGACCGCTGGATACATCATCAATGCGGCTACGGAGCTTCGCAGCGACTGATCCTTTCTCATCATGCGAGTGATTCGCTCGAGCACATCGACCACACGCCCCGACTGCTCGCCCGCTGCAATAGCGGCAACAACCGATTCACTAAACACTTGAGGGTGCTTGCTCAAGGCCTTCGAAAACTTGGTCCCCTGTTCCACATCTTCGTACGCTACCGAGAGTACCTTCTTGAGGGCTGGAACGGGACATTGGATGGAAACCATCTTGAGCGCTTCGGCTAAATCATCTCCCGACTGGCACATGATCGATAGCTGTGACAAAGCGACGATCAAGTCCGATGTGCGCACTCGCTGTCTAGCAAACGAAAAAGTCGTATTGGACCATCTAGCCGGAATCGCAACCGGCGTGAGTCCTGCATTTCTATCGGTACGTGAGTTGAGCTCGAACGAACCAGACGTCGTTACAGGACTGACTGACAACGCAAAGAGGCCTTGCGAACGCAATCGTTGCCGAACCGCCAAAGGCGTGTCTCCCTCGCATTGTCCTCCGACGTTTTTGCCTTGTCGGTCCTTCGCGAGGTATTGAAATTGCATGGATCTAGCTTCTCAACGTAGGAGCGATGTGATTAGTCTGCAAAAGCGACTTCGAGGATTTCATCGAGGCTCGTGCGGCCCGCTTCAGCGAGTCGGATACCCTCGTCCAAGAGCAATTCGCCACCTTGCGATTTGTGGTGCTCACGAAGGAGATCGATCGGTCCCTTTGCGGAAATCAAATCTCGAGCTTCGCGATCGACGGTGAATACTTCGTAGATGCCGGTCCGCCCTCGAAACCCAGTGTCATAGCACTCTCGACAGCCTTGTCCTCGAATGAACTGCCTACGACGGTCTCCCCGATAGCGAATGGCATCCAGTTGCTCCTGCGCGGGGTAATAGCTGGTTTTGCAAGAGGGACATACGGTACGCACCAATCTCTGCGCTATCACGCCAGATAGTGCCGCCGCAATTTTGAACGGCTCGATTCCCATATCGACCAATCGCGTAACCGCGCTGAAACTGTCGTTGGTATGCAACGTACTCAACACGAGGTGCCCTGTGAGCGCAGCCTGTATCGCTACCGATGCTGTTTCTGCGTCTCGAATTTCACCGACCATGATCACGTCAGGATCCTGTCGCAAAATGGATCGAAGCGCATCGGCAAAGTGCATGGATTTCGTGCTACTGACCTGAACCTGATTGATTTGATCTAACTGATACTCAACAGGATCCTCGACGGTCACAATATTGCGTTGAATAGATTTGATGAGCTCCACAGCGGAGTACAGAGTTGTCGTCTTTCCGCTCCCTGTCGGCCCCGTAGTCAAGATCAGTCCATGGGGACGCTTGAGCAACGCTCGGGTTTTGGTCAAGGCTGTCTCGGGCATCCCCAGCTTGTCCAAATAGAAAGTTACGTTCTTCCGATCCAATACA
>CAIXME010000969.1 GCA_903920425.1 uncultured Pirellula sp.
ATTTATCGCCCTAGCGATTTGTCCCCATTCGGAAACGAAAACAAACTTCCGGTTTTGCTATGGGGCAACGGGGCATGCGCCAATTCGACAGAAGAGCACAAGAACTTTCTCAACGAGATCGCATCCCATGGATATGTCATTCTAGGAATAGGGTTGCTCGATCAAATAGAAAACCGCGATGAATCGTCACGTAAGCGGACTCAGTCATCCCAGCTGTTGGCGGCACTGGATTGGATCACTGCTGAGAACGCACGGCAAGCGAGTAATTTATTTGGAAAAGTGAATACGTCGATGGTAGCCGCAATGGGAATGTCGTGCGGTGGTTTGCAGGCGATCGAAATCTCGTTCGATCCTCGAATCAAAACAACAGTCGTTTGCAACAGTGGAGTCCTCCCAACTCCCTCAACGATGCCCGCAATGCCTTCCTTGACCAAAGAGGATCTAAAAAAACTTCACGGTCCCGTTCTTTATGTTATGGGAGGACCTTCAGACATCGCTTACAAAAACGCGATGGATGACTTCGCGAGGGTTGATCATATACCGATCGCCATGACGAACCTGGATGTGGGACATGGTGGAACCTACCGTCGCCCCCACGGCGGAGAGTATTCCCCCGTGGCGCTCGCTTGGATCGACTGGCAGCTAAAGGGCAAAGAGGAGGCATCAAAAATGTTCGTTGGTGATACCAGCGAACTAAAGAAGGATGCGAAATGGACAATCGAAACGAAAAATTTGGATCGTTAAACTCCGAGAGTTCATAACTGAACGGACAAGTGACTTTCTTCGACCATCGCTGAGAATCGGCTTTGGTCGTTGGCAGGTATGGCGATCAAGGAATCGACCAATTTGGGTCCCTATTTTCGGTCACAACTGTCACAAGCCACTCCAATCAGTGTCCAAGAGGCACGGTGAAGTCACCGATGAATACTAGAAATTCCTTAAAGAATATCGATCCATGCACAATCCGTTTGCTGAATCTGTCGACGAATCCACCGACTGGGAGCTGATAGAACAATCAAAAAACGGAAGCCAATCCGCAATAGAAAAGCTGATCCTTCGTCATCAAGCTTGGATTTACAATATCGCCATCCGTATGGTGTTTCATCCGCAAGATGCAGAAGAGGTCACGCAGGAAGTATTGCTTAAGGCCATCACGCGGCTCAGCACATTCCATGGAGAAAGCAAGTTTCGAACTTGGCTATACCGGATCACTGCGAATCATGTATTGAACATGAAACGTCGTGGCGGCGAAAAGGAGACTCAGACCTTTTCTAGCTATGCCGACGCTATCAATGGCACCCCGGACCTCGATCTTCCGGATCCGAATACGGTACCCGTCGAAGTACCGCTCTTGGTGGAAGAAGCCAAGATCTCTTGCACGACAGGAATGCTAATGTGCCTGGATCGCAAGCAGCGGTTGATCTTTGTCTTGGCGGAAATTTTAGGGGTGAGCGACAAAGTTGGCAGTGAAATCCTAGATATGTCACCAGATAATTTTCGACAATCGCTTTCTCGATCGCGGCGTGACTTGTACCAGTTTATGAACAACCAATGTGGTCTAGTGAACGCAAACAACCCGTGTCGCTGTTCAAAGAAGACTAAGGGCTTTATTGATGCAGGCCATGTTGATCCGCACAACATGACCTTCGCTTCTCCTCGCGTGACTAAGATTCGAAGTATAGCCGGTGACACATATGCGCAAATCGAGGAAGGTTTGGTTCAACAGTATGCAGCACTGTTTCGAGAACACCCGTTCCTCGAACCGAAAGATCAGATAACTTGGCTGCGGAACGTCCTGGAACAACCTAACATCGAGGGAACATTGCACTTGAACTAAGAATGTTTCAAATGTTTTGTCACAGCCCTCCATGGATGGTGTCAAAGCGGTTAGGAGGACAAACCATGTTAAGACTGAAATCGAAAGTAGCACTTGTCACAGGTGCATCCAAAGGAATTGGAGCGGGAATCGCTCTAGAACTCGCCTCAGCCGGGGCATCCGTCGCCGTGAACTACGCTTCTGACAGAAAAGGAGCCGAGGCAATTGCCCATGCGATCACGGCCGCCGGCGGCAAAGCAATTGCCATTCAAGGCGACGTAGCAAGCTCCGCGGACGTATCCCGCATGTTCGATGAGTTAGCGAGCGCACTGGGTTCGATAGATATCCTGGTCAACAACGCCGGCGTGTACCAGGCAATGCCAATTGCGAACTTGACGGAGTCGGAATTCCATCGAGAAATGAATGTGAACTTGCTCGGACCACTGTTGACCATCCGAGAATCCCTCAATCACTTCGGATCCAACGGCGGTAGCATTATCAACATCGGCTCAGCCGCATCTCGTTCATTGCCGCCCGAGTTCTCGATTTACGCCGCCAGCAAAAGCGGCTTAGACGCAATCACAGGAGTGCTGGCCAAGGAACTCGCGTCACGTCGAATTCGAGTAAACTCAGTCAATCCCGGAGCCACGCTCAGCGAAGGCACAAAGCAAGCAGGACTCTACGGCGTGGGAAGCGATATCGAGAAGAAACTTGTCAGCATGACTCCCTTGGGACGTATCGGTACACCACTAGATATAGCGAGAGTCGTGGTCTTTCTGGCCTCCGAAGATTCTGGCTGGCTGACCGGGGAAATCATCCATGCGACCGGCGGACTTTGACCAAACACAAAAAGACTTCAACACCATTATCAATAGGAAAAGCAAATGCCTGCCTACATGATCTTTATTCGCGAACAAACTCTCGATCGAGCTGAACTCGAAGCTTATTGGGCCAAAGTTGCAGCGACTCTCGAAGGAGTCCCGATCAAGGTACTTTCTGGTTACGGTCCCCATGTAACATTAGAAGGACCAGAGGTAGAAGGTGTTGTGATCGCAGAGTTCCCTGATACGGAATCTGCACGCCGGTGGTACGACAGCCCTGCCTACCAGGACGCAGCGAATCATCGACATCGCGGCGCAATCTATCGCGGCATCATCGTCGAAGGAACCTAAAGTTCGCACCCGATCGACACGTGCGGTTTATCTGTCATTCCTTCTCGAGTGTTTTGGCATCCGTTACTGGACTCGCAGAAAAACAGGCTCGCTAAAGCCTCCCAATTTAAGAATGGTTACCTGAAAACCTTTTGCGGGCAAAGTGATCCAGGAATCGCTACGCATTCGATACGTTGACTTCGTCTGTACATTCCACCACAATCCATGGTGAGCGTCTCTGAAATGGGTAGTCTAAAATGATTAAAGAGAACCATTAGTCTGTTATGGTTCTTCCAATAATTCTTTGATACCGGTGGTGACATGAATGGTCCAAAAGGTCTACTGATTGTTTGCTTGTTGGGTGGATTGTTTCAGTCTACTGATACCTTCGCGCAGGAAAAGAAACGCGCCGCGGAAGGTCCAACCGCCGAAGCCGCTACGGAGTTGTTTGGAGGGAATGCAGATCGATGGTTGAATGCTCTCATCGCTTCCCGTGAAACTCTCGATACAAGTATCTACTTGGATCGTCTTTCTTACTTCCATCTCACAGAACCCCAGATACGGCAATTGAGAACAGCCGCCGAGGAAGAACAGTCTGACAGAAAACGCGTAGTGCTCTGGCATGCTCTCCGTCAGTCCCGCGATGTGCGAAGCCGTGATTATCTGATCAAGACACTTGTCGGGGATAGCGTGGACATGCAAATCCAGTTCATCAATGAATTGCGCAACCCCTCCCGATTTGACATTCCAATTCTTGTTGCCCTTTACAACAGCCATCGCCCCAAAAAGAAGGATCTTCTTCAACAGCAGTACTCGAATGACATCGGAAAAAGAGACCCGTTGGCAGAAATTGACGACGTCCTGGATGTCCCCGACAAGATTGCTGAGCTCACCAATCATGCGAACTGGGGTGCGCTGACGGTAATGACGGGTTGGACATACCCAGGCGAGAAAACGCCTTTGGAAAAAAAATGGCTGGAGTCAACGGGAAAAAAGGGTACGGAAGCCGAACTCACACACGAGGATATGGTGTATTGGCTTATCAAAAATGGGTTCAAAGATAGGCATCGAATCAATGCATTCCGTGCTTTTATAACCGAAGGAACGTTTTGGCAACGCACGAAAGGCTACTCCAACATGGGAAAAGAGCTGCTGAAAGGACTAGACAATCCGGATAGCAAGGCACTCGCGGTGCCGCTCATCAGACGTTGGGTAGACCCATCCAATTTCCTCCTAGCTAACGAAGCCGAAGTCGTAAAGCTAACAGCCATGGCAACGATGGAAGAAGACGTACTCGGCTCATTTGATGCCCAAAAGCCCATCGGAATACTGGACAAGATTCCAGTCTACTTGCCCATTTTAGAACAAGTTCTCAACTCGGACCCTTCACCCAAGGTGCGTGAGGCAGCAAAAGAACTGAAAGAAAAAATCGAAGCGCTCGAGCGGGAAAATGCTAGACCAGTACGCAAAGCCAAATAATGTCTCGTTCCTCCAGTAAAGTTAACTCTAACCCACTTCGACTGTTCCCAAGCCCCCTTTGGTGTTCAATGATTCGTTCAACAAGTCTAAGAGCGATTTGCCTTCTGATTGCAACAGGTCTGACCCATACAGTCATTGCACAAGAAGTACGATTTGCAGGTGAACCCGCGAAACGGGATGAATTCGTAGGACTATCTGGCGGCAATGCGGATCAATGGATCAAAGCCCTTTGTGATGCAACCGTCGATGAGAAGTGCAGCCATGTATTGGATCGACTTTCTTATTTCTACCTCACACCCACGCAAGTCCAACAACTCAGGACCGCCGCGGATCAGGAGAATTCAGACGCTAAACGGGTGATGCTTCTGCACGCTATTCGCCTGAGCCAAGACACCAACGGACGTGACTATTTGATTCACAAGCTCGTTGAAAAGAGTAGCCCTGAGATGCAAATTCAGTTCATCGAGAGTTTTCGAAATGCCAATCGCTTCGACATACCGATTCTTTTGGCTCTTTACAACAGCCATCATCCTCGGAAGAAAATCGACGCTCATGCGCCTAGGTTGCCCCCCAAAACGGAGATGAAAGAAAGCGAAGGGAAAACGGCGGAGGGTATAAAGGAAAAGCCGCAAGCCACAGACGACAAGGAAGTCTTTGGCGAGTTATTCCATACGCCTACCAGAATTATGGAACTGGTCTGTCAATCGGAATGGAAGTCGTTGCTAATTGATAGTTCAGGCTCTCCATTTCGAGCCGATGAAAACGTTCCTGAGGAATCACGTTTAAAGCGACAAGAGTTAAATCGCCAGAAGTCGCGGGAGGCGGAATTGGCTCAGGAAGAGATAGTCTATTGGTTGATACGAAACGGTTTCGAAGAAGCTCATCGAATCAGCGCATTCGAAAAGTATGTTCATACGCACAGCTTTACTGGAAGAACCAGGACGATTAACGCAGACTATGCGAGAGAGTTCCTCGATCGATTGGAAACGTCCGCAGGAAAGGCCAAAGCAGTTTGGCTCGTCAGCGGTACCGTCGAGCCTAGCCGATTTCTGACCGACGAGGCCGAAGTTGTCCGACTCAGCGCGATTGAAGCGATGAGAAGATTGCTCACCGAATCTCGCAGAGCCGCAACATCGCAGCTTTTCTTGGACAGAGTTGCCCTGTACAAACCAATCGTGGAAAAAGTTCTGGATACAGACAAATCACCTAATGTAACAGCAGCTGCAAAACGCTTGCGAGGCACGATGTTCGCATACGAAATGGAAGACACCAAAGCGAACGGAGTAGGCAGATAGCCGTTTGCGCAGGGCTGGAATGCGAGCTTGGATTGGACAGCAATGATTACGTCGAGCAACGTGGGAGGAACGCGTCAGATTCATTCATGGTTTGCTGAGGCCCATTCAGAAGCAATCACAAACGACTGCGCCGTCTATTTCTCGACGGTACGCCCCTAATGGAAAATGCTAGATTGCCTTGTGGAGCAATTATTGAAACCGACATTACGCCAAAGAGAGTCATAATTTGTCCACGACAGACATCACGATCAAGACAGATCGCCCTCTTGTTGAAGAACTATTCGCGCCGTACCGAACGACGATAGGCAGTGACTTCGACGGATACCGGAACCACGTGTACCGCGTCATCACATACGCCATGCACTTTCTAAACAGCGCTCCGGAATACGAGCGACTTGTCGAAACGGCTTTCGTGTATCACGACATTGGTTTGTGGACGGATCACAAATTAGCGTACTTGGAGCCTTCGGAAGCCGCAGCACTCCAAGACAATGAAAAGTACGGTTGGGGATTAGACCCCGATGCCCTAAGAGGCGCTATTCATTGGCACCACAAGGTATTTCGATATAAAGGAACTCACCAGGACGTAATCGAAGCCTGCCGCAAAGCGGATTGGATTGATGCATCGCAAGGTTGGGTCCGCAAGGGGATGAGCAGATCCGCAATCGCCAAAGTCGAAGCAACGTTTCCTAACTGCGGGTTCCACAAAGCTCTAATGCGGTTGGCGAAGGAATACGGTGGTTCAACCCTCGTTGGCGGCTTCAAGGTGATGCGTGGCATCGTAAAATGGTAATTAAAATGGTAATGCGCCGTAACTAGGAACGCACCGCTTGGAAAGGCAATGTCTCGAATCGATAACCGCATCATGGAGATAAAGACACAGCTCAAAGTCTCAAGCCGAGCCGATTGGCGATCTTGGCTTTCAAAGAACCATCAAACCGAGACGGAGATCTGGATCGTTTCTGACGACAGCTTAGATACAACCAATATTGCTTACCTGGACTCCGTGGAGGAGGCCATTTGCTTTGGCTGGATCGATGGTATCGCGAAACGAATTTCTAGCACGGAAAAAGCCCAACGATTCACACCGCGTCGTGCTCGCAGCAATTGGACCGAGTTGAATAAGGAACGAGCTCGTCGACTTATTCGGCTCGGGTTGATGACCGATGCTGGTAGACGGTCCCTACCTGATCTATCGGCCAAATTTGAGATCGCCAGCGATATACTCAATGCAATTCGACACGAACAAAAGGCTTGGCAATTCTTCCAAGAGCTTCCCGATCTCTACAAGCGAGTGAGAGTTGGATATATCGAAGAGGTTCGAAAGCAACCAATCGAGTTTGACCGACGCTTGATGAACTTCATCTCCAAGACATCCGCCGGAAAGTTATTCGGAAATTGGAATGATGGCGGACGGCTGCTGCAGGCATGAAAATACGATTTACTTTGAGCCAACGGATGGAATCGGCCTAATAGCACAGCCACCCATCCTGTGGTTTGCCCGTAGTCCAGGGAATTCGTTTGAGGTACTTTGCCGGACCACCATCTACCCATGCTGAGATCACCCTCAATAGGGGTGGATGTCTAACGGGTACCAAGTTTTTTCCTGGCAACTTCGGAAATAGCCAGGACAGCTGGGTGCTTTACTTTGCGTTCTACCGATAACGCGTAAAATTTCTCCGTCACATCTGGTATGGCAGCAATGAACTCAACTCCATACATGTCTTCAACTACTTTGCAAATCGTTTTTGCAATAGGAAACACACCCACGCCAGCTTTCCCCATGATCTTCAGCATAGCGCTATCTTCGAATTCCCCCACTATCTTGGGGCGAACTTCATGCACTTCGAACCAGTAATCCAGCGACCGACGTAAGACGGAGTTCCTCATGGGTAAAAGTATTGGAACACCTTCAAGCGAACCGGGGAAACCGCCTCGAATCTTCTTTGCCAATGCCTTGGGACCGACAAGCACTACGTCCGACTCTCCCAACAAATGCGAGTAGGCACGGACCTTCATGGTTGGATCAATCGGGGTATCGGATAAAACAACATCGAGTTTGTGAATCGCAAGATCCGAGATCAATTTCGTTATGTCACCCTCGTAGCACAACAGCCGAAAATCCTCCGAAATACGAAGCGTTGGCTCGAGCAATTGGTAGGCAACATGCTTTGGCATAACATCCTTGATACCCACGCGAAGCACCATGGGTCCACCGACGGGTCTACCATGGACCATGTCCAAGAGCTCTTGGCCAGTCGCGAAGATATCGTTAGCGTACGATTGAACAGCCACGCCCATTTCAGTCAACGCCAGCCCACGCCCCGCTTTACGAAACAGTTTCACTCCCAGCGATTGCTCTAGATCGCGAAGCTGAATACTGATCGTTGCCGGAGTCACATGCAGTTTCTCGCTAGCTTTTGCTACCGACCCTTCTTGCGAAACCGCCCAGAAATACTGCAAATGGTGGTAGTTGAGCCAGTTCATCCCTCGGATTCCTTAGTTAAATAATATCAACGTATCGCGCCTTGATTATCAAAGTATTTTTGCATCAAAAACGGCTATAAACAAGCAACTTTTACGAACTTGCTGAAATCGTTGCTACGCAGTCTGCAACGGAGGCGGCTAAAGAATCATTTCCGAATCCACGCACGCTCATGGAGGAGTATGCAACCAAAATGAACTTGAACTGCCCAATTCTAGGAAGAGAAACCAAGGTCGAAAGAACGGCTTACGGTAACGACCTCTGGACTATCGTTCGCTGCCAGGAAACAGGGTTTGTGTTCCTAGAGAACCCACCAGATTATTCACGACTTGAAACCGAGTTTGCATGGGAACGAACATTTCCCGAGGAACGAAATCGTCGCGAAGCCCACGCTCCAGTCAGGGCTGCTGTTTCTGCATTTGCAAAGCGAGCAAAATCTTTCCTTGTTCCCTCGCGAAACAAGATCGCCTCCATCGCGTTTAGCTTGCTCCGTGCCCGAGAGCAATCGAACGTTTCCTGTTCCGTATTGGATGTGGGTTGTGCAAATGGGTGCCTACTCGTAGACCTGCACCATCGTTGTTCCCAGATCGGCATGAGCATGATCCCGCTAGGTATAGAGGTGTCTCGAGAACTAGCGACGCAAGCCAGCGAGAGGACAGCGTCTATTGGCGGCAGAATCGTGTTCGCAAACGCGTTGGGTGGTGTCCATGAGTTGAACGCAGGATCCGTTCATCTTGCCGTGATGTGTTCCTTTTTGGAACATGAATGTCAGCCATTGCCGTTCCTGAAACGCCTTCACCACATTTTGACTCCTGATGGCGAGGCTGTCTTAAAGGTCCCGAATTTCGCGTGCTGGAATCGTAAAGTACTCGGCAAAAAGTGGTCCGGATTTCGCTTCCCTGACCATGTCAACTACTTCACCCCACAGACTTTGAAGCGATTGGCCGAAGAAGCGGGTTTTCACGTTTGTCGTCAGTGGATTCTCGATAAATTCCCCTTCAGCGACAACATGTACGCGGTGTTGAGGAAAAACGCTTAAGCGCAACACCCGTCAGTAGGCATTCGTGGCGTGGGCAACTGCATTTCAACTGCTCAACGTCGTAAAACCGAGAAGAACAGCCCCCTGTACGTCCATGAAGTAGGAAACCCTATTGTTTAATAAAACCAATGCATTGAAGCACACAATTCAAGTTGTTTTGTCATTGCGAACGCAAATAATCAACTCGGATGAGTTCGTTTTATCAGCAATGTCCCTTCGGAGGGCTTTTTGATGTTGGTTCAAGTGAGTTGTAAAGGTTTCGAGCCAAGCGCAGAGCTTCGCGACCATGTGGAAGAAAGAATACTATCCGCATTGATTAGGTTTACTGGTCGCATTGCTAGGGTAAACGTATTTCTCTCCGATGAGAACGGCCCAAAGCATGGTCGTGATAAATCGCTGCGATTCGTTATCGATATTGAGCGACTTCCTCTCATCGTTGTGGAAGAGAGGGGCGAAGCATGGCATACCGTTCTAGATCAAGCGGTAGAGCGAGCCGTACATGCAGTCAGCCGACACATTGATCGTATTCGATCAAGAGCAGATCGCACCAGCATGGCTGGCGATATTGATGAGTCGCTTGCTAATGGCTCAGAGTAAAAACACGTTCAACGAGAGTTCAGAAAGTCCAGTTTATGAAGTGTCCGAATTGCACGGGTGTCGATCTCTTAATGTCCGAACGAAAGGGGATTGAAATCGACTATTGCCCTAGCTGCCGAGGCGTGTGGCTTGACCGGGGCGAGTTAGACAAGTTCATTCAGCAGGCAGACCGCCAAGACCAACCTAACTCGGCAGGATCAAATCATACCGCAGAGAGAAGCCGAGGTACCCCCACGCCTCCACTAGATCGGAATGGAGACGACTATGGCAAATACGACGATCGACGTCGCGAATATCGTGATCTATCGGATGATGACAAAAACTATCATCGTTATGGAAAGAAGAAAGAGTCGTTCTGGAGTAATTTGTTCGACTTTGATTGAAACCTAATCGATGCCATGCGGCGGGGACGACAAGATACTCGCACGAGCATCTTGGGCAATTCGCTCAAGCGCTCGAAAGAAAAACACTATGGAACCAAACCATCTTCTCCAGCGTGACCCCCAGGAGAAGCTATCTGCTGAGCTGAGGATCCTAGCCATGCGCTTGCTGCATGGCCGTTTGAGTTCGCTTGCAGTTTATGTTTCAGATCTCGGGATCATCTTGCAAGGCAACTGCGATTCGCTTCAGGCCAAGCAGCTAGCGCAAGAGATTGTCACCATCAGTTCGAGTTTGCCCATCCTGTCCAATGACTTGGTGGTGTGCAAGGATTCTGCCTCCCTGTCTGGAAAAGAATGCGGAACAAGAAGTGCCAAGTTTCCTTAACGGCAACGCCTATTCGAAACAACAGATTTAGCTCGGCTTAAAGAGGACTGCGATTGCGATCATCCCCACCACGGTGAGCGCCAGGATCGCGACGGGTAGCAAGAGCTTGTTTTTTCTTACAAAAACAAGGCCGCCTGCGTTTAGAAAAACCCCAACAACAGCCCCGATTCCACCAATCCAACTCGCGTGAGCAGTTGCTGCGTATGCTGCTTGCAGCCGAGAAGGAAGCGTCGTACTCCCATACTCAAGTCGTA
>CAIXME010000970.1 GCA_903920425.1 uncultured Pirellula sp.
AGACCAAGGAAGATCGGATTCCAAGTCTCAATCCGGATTCCCTCCACCTACCGGCGCGTCCGAAGCAAAACCGACGACAAATAGTTCAGACCCTCTCGCGCAAACCTTCTTTGTTGACGAGTGAAGCTCCGGTCTCCGACGCCCTCCTAACAACCATGCAGAAATGCATGCGATCATTTCTGCATTCACCGAGACATAAACTTTTCCGATTCCGATGAAAGTTTCCGTTTATCCTATCTTTAGGTGCCGGGATTTTCGCGGTTGTCCGATACAAATCGAAGCCAACTTGGAAATCGCATCCGCGTGGACAATCGAGTGTTTTGGAATACGGAAGTACTTTGATGTCATTTGTGCACCCGCGACCTAGACGAGCACGAATTGCTGCAAAGCTCCTCGCAGCAACCGCCATTGCCGGTGCGAGTGCCGTTTCGGTTACTTATACGTTGACCCCATCCGTATCAACGTCATCCAATTCGCAGCCGGTGGTAATCTCTTCCGAGGCTAACCAACAGCCGTCTACGATTGAGGTAAGTGAGGCGTCCCCCGCAAGCGAGAGCGTGGATAGCCGCAAGAGCACGGCAAAGCCGCAGATTCCAGCGCATGCACTCGCCCAATCCGCATTGCAGCCCCGACAATCGGAAAAGCGCGATGTGGATGAGCTTGGTCGAAAGCATGTACGCGTCTACTTCGCTACCGATCGAACCAAAATGGATCTCAACGGTAGTTGGATCTACATGCGACTTTGGATCCCCGTGTTCATGGGTGTTGTGCTAGCAGCAGTAATGGCCATTGGGATCGCCGTCGGTATTCAACGGTGGATCACAGGGCTTGGCGCCGCGACAGCCTTAGTAATGACAGTCTTCTTCTCACACGAAGCGATCCTGGGAACCAAGTATCTTCGGCTGCTGGTGCAATCGAGTAATGTTGCGTTCGGATCTTCACGGCTTCATCCACAAGCAAATGCCTATCCTCTCCATTTGGGGGTTAGCGAGGTAACATTGCCTCCCAATCATCAAGCGGGCGCCATGGAACGGCCAAACTTGCTGGCCTTGGAGTGGAAAGAGGATGATCGAAAGCATATCACTTTGCAACGAGTCGAAGTGCTCGAGCCAGACACCTTCTTTCAACAGCTGCAATCGAGCAATCGGGATAGCGCCTTGGTCTTTATCCACGGCTACAACGTGCGGTTCGACGATGCGCTGAGACGGACAGCACAGCTGACAGCCGACCTCGGATACGAAGGTGTTCCGTTACTTTACAGCTGGCCTTCCAGCGGAAAGACGCTCTCGTATACCCGCGATGAAGCGAACGTCGCATGGACCGTTCCTCACCTCGAGGAGTTCTTAACCGACCTGCGGTCCAAGGGAAAATTCAAGAAGATCCATCTTGTCGCGCACTCCATGGGAAACCGTGCACTGCTGGGAGTTGTCGAGCGGATGGGTCTGCGTGAATCAACAAACGCACCGTTGTTATCGCGTGTCGTCATGGCCGCCCCCGACGTGGATTCCAACGAGTTTCAGAGTCGATTCGCTAAGCTGCTTGAGAAAGTCTCAGAAGCCACTGCGGTGTACGGATCAAGGAATGATCGAGCGCTACAACTTTCAGAAACGATCCATGGTTACGATCGACTGGGATTGGTATCGGAACTTTTTGGAACGGTTGCAAACATCGACATGATCGATACTTCCCCCCTGGACCTTTCGCTCCTGGGGCACTCGTACTATGGTGAAAACCCACTCGTCATCGACGACATGAAAGCGTTCTTGCAACACCAGCCCTCTGCACGCACTCGTCCATGGCTGAGCGCCGAACCAAGCGTCCAACCCAGCCGGCTGATCTGGAAATTCGTTGCTAACCCTAGCCCTACCGAAACGCGATAGTTGCGTGACAGCTACATGGCACTCAACCAGCTAAAGGTACAGCGCAAGCGTGCTTGTTGAATTAATGGGTTTGCCGCCAGGCAACGCAAATACCACAACCCGACGCGAAACAAGAATTTTCATCACAAAGACACCAAGACACAGAGTATTCAAGAATTCATTTTTGGATCACAAATCTTCTCCGCGCCTCCGCGTGAACCATGGCTTTTGATTGGCACTATCACAACCCGAAGCGCAATCGATCTCGATCGTACGCATCGCTATATCTCTTTGCACGCGCAATTCACTCAACGATGTAGCGTGCACGTTTGGGCGGCGCCGTATGATTCAATCGGTTCTTCCGTATCGGATCTAGTAATCCCACCGTGTTCCACGGAGCAATACCCGATCGAACATTAGACACGTACTTCTCGTACGATGCTTTCGATAGATCATTGCTTGATTCCTGCCAGCTCACTTCGGCTTGATGTCGTAACCCTTGGTTCTTGCAGCATAAATATCCCTCGGGCCAATGCGTGGGATCCTTTGCGAGATGATTCTCAAAGGCGATCGTTGCAGCAAAATAATATGCAGTATAGGCAGCGAAATACTCATAGCTCGGCAACCCTTGGTAGCAGCCCGACACTAGCGTATCAATCCACTCGATTTCTGTTCTCAAGCCGTTTGCATACTCAGACAGTTTTTCTCTTTGCAGATGCTGCGGGCCAAGCAAACAATCGGCAACGCGTGAGACGCCGCTCAACGCATGAGCAATGCCGCTGCTGTGCAAAGGATCCACAAAGCCATACGCCAACGGCATCAATAACCAACCGTCCCCAACAGCGGCCGATCTGCATCGACTCATTCGCGGAACAAACCCTAACTCCGCAATTCCATCGCGGTCATGCGGAGCCACAAGCTTGGCATTCGCCATCAAACGTTGGATAGATGGATACCGGTGCATCTGATCACGCCACATGATCGACCTACTCGACGCGGTATCGGGACGCTGTTTGGGAAACGCGAGAACTTTCCCAACGCTCGTGCGCCCATCCAGAAAACGCAGCATCCAGTACCAACCATCGTCAACAACATGATGCTGCGCAGCATGGTCGGAATCAAAGAACTCCTTGCATTCGCTTTGGTAGTCGTGCTGCATTTGAGAGAAACTCGCCACCGAATCGAAATGGCCAAAAATGGCAGAGCTTCGCGTTCGCATCCACGCATCGTCAGGCTCGTGACCGCACCATGGCGCAGTACCGTTGCCCGATCCCGATGCATCGATCAGCCAATCCGTCTCGATCGTCATTGGCCCAGTATCCGAATCAACGCCATCGACCGGACCGCATCGCACTGTCCACAACTTGCGCCCAGAATCCCACTGAGCGGATAAAACTTCCGTGCTTTCATGCAATCGCACACCAGCCGACTGAGCCCGCTTGGCAAAGAACATGTCAATGTCTTCCCGGTACCAATGCGTGTCGCTCCAATGGTCCGTTGCACTAGCGGCAACCAGAAGCGACCGCGAATGCTGATTATCGTCAACGTATTCCTGGTCAAGCGTGTGGCCGAAATAGCTAAAGCCACGCTTTAATCCACAACGCAACTCGGGATAGTGCGATTGCCAAGTGCCGAACGCCGATAGAGGGCCAATCTCTGGCAGATTCCAGCGGTCTGATAAGTACGCCAACAAAAAGTCCGCCGTCGGCGTGGAAGATTCCCCAATGGCAAATCTTGGGTGGACCGCTCGATCGATCAAAACCACTTGGCGATCATGGCGTTGCAATATCCAACTCAACAACGCCCCAGTAAAGCCAGAGCCAATAACCAATGCAAAGGCGCGTTGGGCGGACACTCTATTTTGCCTTAGACGAACTGTGGTCGTGCACTATGACCCAGTGGTTGTCGATCTTTTTCCACACGAGCGTAAAATTGCCTTCGATCGGTTCCGCACGTTCTAGTTTCCAGGTCCCGAGCATCAACACGGAATCCTCCCCTAACTCCATCGTTTCCAGATCTCCAAAAACCAGCTTCCCCATCGTTAGCTTGTCAGGGTACCTCTTTTGATACCGGCGCAGCGTTGCGTTCCATCCTCGTTCCGTTGTTCCGCCCGAGCTAAAGGTCAAACGATCATCGCGCCAGTAGGGGACCATGAATTGCTCCAAATCCCCGCGGTTCCATGCCTCCGATTGCTTCTCCACGATCGACTTCAGCTCCGACGCTACACTCAAAGAAGAGCTACTCTCGTCCACCGCTGATAGGCTTGTCGAAACAATCTCAGCCGACAGGTACTCGTTGCGTAGCATCCATCCTGCGAAAAGCGATCCAAATGCAATAACCCCAACTAGCTGTTTTGTTTTCATAGTGCGACTACTCAAATTCGATACCAAACGCGCGTTCTAATGTATTCTTGGCAACGGTTGCGGGTTTCTTCCATTTGGAAACCTTGTCAAAGGATTCGATGGGCAGCCGGTCGCCAAAGATGAATCCTTTTTCGGGCACAGCATTCAAGATAGCCCGCAAACCTGCAATGTCCTCGCTCGTAGGTGCACTGCCGATCGCATCATTCCCGAGCAGCAGCCAATCCAAACGGGGAGCGCAAACTCCCTCTTTCGCCGACCGTCGCACATCCAAATGTACGACGATCGCGCTGAGTATCGGATTGCACAACAAGGCAATCACGCGTGACTCGTCATTGAGACAACCGGTATCCACAATCCTGCCATTGAATCCAGCATTCCCATTGCTGACCATTCCAAAGTCAATGTTTCGCAACCTTAGCTGTTCAGCAAACTGCTGTACAACGACGTCAGACGACTTGCTCTGAACGACGCCGATTATCTTGATATGGCCGTGCTGGTCTTTTGGAAACAGCATCTCCATAATCGCATCGCCGACCTTCTGCGGCTTTCCGTACAGCGGCGTAACGTGAGGAGAGAGTGATGGACCAGCGTTCACTTCAACTACCGCTCCGCGCTGCTCCGCCAAGGGTTTGCAAATATCCGTTGCCAGGATATCCAACCCTGCAATGTCCAGCCCGACAACGCGGGCCGCCAGCACAGCTTGTTCGGCAGTATCAGGGTGGACCGCTTCGGTGCAGTCGGTTGTTAAATCTCCCGTGCGGCGGACAACGACGGTCCTGCCAGCTTCAGGTATGGAATCAACCGTCAACCCTTGCTTGTTCAGTTCGATTAAACTCGGTGCGTCGAGCTTCAATACCCCTAACAGATCCGTGTACGCCTCGCCCCGACGCGGGTCGCGATTGACCTCGGCCACCAGTTCGGTCACCGTCGAGGTTCCGTCTCCAACGATACACTCGCTGTGGCCTTTTGCCGCTGCGACGAGCCGATTGCCCACCACTAGTAACCGATGGTGATACCCCAAAGCATACTGCTCGACCAAAATGTCGTTCGTCTCGCCATCTTTCACCGCCCAATCATAGGCAGTCATGATTTCTTCTTGAGTACTCAGCTCAATGGTGATGCCGCGTTGATGGTTTGCGTTACAAGGTTTCACCACAACAGGGAAGCCTATCTCCTGCGCAGCGACCCATGCATCGTCTGCACTGCTGACGGCGCGACCATGCGGGACGGGAACCCCAACTTGCCTGAGCAACCGCTTGGTCAAATCTTTGTCGCTCGCAATCGCCTCGGCGATAGCGCTCGTTGCATCCGTTTCGGCCGTCCAAATTCGGCGTTGATATTTTCCTTCGCCCAACTGGACCAAAGAGCCCTTGTTGAGACGAGTGTACGGAATGCCTCGACGACGGGCCGCTCGTAAAATCGCGCGAGAACTAGGCCCTAATCTTACGTCGTCTGCATAATCAAACAACTCTCGGACCTTGATCGCCAACGGAAACGCCGAAAAGGGTTCCGTCGCATCTAGCCACTCCCTGGCGACTTCGAAGCAGCGTTCACTCAGCGATTGCTCCTCCATTTCCATGGCGATGACGGATAGCTCGTTCGCAGAATCGTGCCGACGCGGATCCATCGACAAATCTACGAACGGTGTCGGAACCCCTGCCATGGCGGAAAACCATCGTGCAACCGCTAACCATAGCTCATCCAAATGCTGTATCGACTTCATCGAGTCCACGATGCTCGATGCGTTGGCTAAGCTCTGCGGATGGCTAGTCGTAAACTGCTTGGCATCGAGAAACTGCGAGAGCAACGCTGCAATTTGCTTTGCCGTGTCGGATGCGTCGCATTCCGATCGCTTTTGGTCATGGACCTCCAACATGGGGGACGAAGACCAACGATTGGGCCCTCGGAGGGCAACGAATGAAAACGTTCGCATCGAGGAGTTTGGTGGCGGGAGTACAGAAAATGGGAATCAGGCTCAGATGCCGTGCACAGTGTAACTCCCCGTTCACCATACTCCAACGCGACTTTTCTAGCATTTTGGCCCGGCCGCGCTCGATTCTCGGGTTATTCGATTCCCCCCGAGAAGAACGAAAACTACTTTCCAACCGGCTTGGTGCTCGGTCGAAACGCGGAGAAACTAGGGACAGATGCTCCCTTGCTCGGCTCTTCACCAGAGACCAATCGCACGCCAGAGTCTATCGACTTGCCGCTCGCCAAAGCCACGGTGGCCATCGCTGCTCCCTCGTCCTCGTCTCGTATGCGAATACGATTGGCTGTTTGCTGATTTCCTTTAGGAAACTGACCGGACCGCTCCAAAGCAACTCGATCATCTGGATCCAGCAGAGCCGGATTCCAATTTGGTTTGCTATCAAAGTCATCTGGTGCATACAGAGGCTTGATTCCAAACTCATTGCTTGGCTGTATCGTGGCAGGCATCGGAACTGGCTGACTCAACGTGCTTGGTGCCGTCAAGTTAGTCCCACCCGCCAAGTTATTATCAGAGGGCACCAACAAACTGGCCGTTGGCGATGCAGGTGCATTCGCAGTTTGTGGTTTGCTCGATGCCAAACCGCTCGATTGTTCAACAGGTACTGACGGAAGCCGCTGCGTGGCAAACGAGTCGGTTACTTCGCCGTTGCCAGGTTGTGTCCCCAAACTCAACGATGGTCGCACTTTGGACTCTGGATCCGCATTGGGCAACACAGGAGCAGGTGGCATTACGGGATTCTGGAGATTGCTCGGTGATACTGGCGCAGCTGGGTTAACATACCCTGGATAGCCAGGAATCGACGTAGCAGGGTTCATGGGTTGTGATATCGATCCACCGGCATTGAACGCGCCGGTCGATGGTGCTCCCAAAGCAACTGCCCCACTAGGTGTAGACGAATACGTCGGCGGGCCATAAGGCTGAACCGAAGTCGCACCCGGTACATAGGGAGTCGGTACAGCAGGGTTCGCGTTGACCAAGCCACTGTTGGCGTATTGGTTGCTGGCTGCTGGCATCCAAGCGGCGCTGGGAACCACACCCGTGCCAACCGCTTGGCCAGTGTAGTTTACCGCTGGCAAGCTACTTGCGTACGAAGGAGCGACAGGTTGGTATGTCGTTGGCGATGTATACACCGGCTGCCCAACCATCGCACTCCCTGGGTATGGAATAGTATTGAGCGGGACCGAGGAGGCCGGCATGTTACTCGATGAACTCACCATAGGCTGACTCGGATATGCAACGCCGCCATTCGGTACGCTCTGATACGTAGGTGCTACAGGATAAACCGGGTTAGCAACCAACCCCGTAGGATTGTATCCGGGACCGGTGATCGATGGCCACTTGTTCGACTGCAACCCATATTCCCCAAGCAAAGGCCGCGGCGCGATAACAGGCACACGTTGAGCTTGATACTGATAAGAGGTGCATGGCTGCAAACTGGTAACGGTCGTTCCGTACCGTGGATCAAAAGCAGTGACTGGCCGGTAATACGTTACCGGGGTTCGAGCCCATTGCGTATCGTAAGCGGCGGTCGGCAATGCAGCAGGAACAGTCTGAGGAAAGCCAGGAGCGAGCAGAGGAGCATTGTTCGTCGGTGGAACCGCCGCCCCATAACTGCCATAACCCAACGTTTGCGTGGTAGGATAATACGAGTTTGCATAACCCATTTGTGTGCCTGGATAGCCAGCAACCGTCGGAGCTACATATCCAACAGCGGGCGCGTAGGCGGTCGCTTGGCCCGCAACGGGCACTGGGGCTCCAACCGGATACGCTGGAGGGCGACGCCCCCAAAAGGAATCTGCCCACGGACCAGCGTTCGCGGACGGACCGGTGACCGAGGCAATGCAGCTAGCCAGTGAAATGGCCAACATGCTTGGGAGTGACTGCTTCATCGATGATTCCTAAACTGGATCGAGTTCCCGGCTCATGCCTATCCTCAAAAGGATGGCGATTCCGACAAGGGTGCACTAATCTGATGCCATGCCCCCGTCTTGGGTCAACCAAAACCTAACCTAATTTGCCGCAATCGAACAACAACGTTCCATTGCCGTTCCACCTGTAACAATTGTAACCATCGCAACGAGTCCGAAATGGGCAAGCAGACTTCAGCAAAAATCGAGAAACCGTCTCACAATCCGAGATGGGACATCTGGTCTTATCGGATAGGTTGCCCCGTGTGGGGATGCCGTAATTGGACCGACTCCATCTACCCAAACGGAACACCTGCAGATGATTTTTTGCGATGGTATAGCAGTTCATTCCCAACCGTCGAAGGGAACAGTACCTTCTACGCAGTGCCTCCTATCGCGACGTTCCAGAAATGGAGAGACTCATCTGCAGAGTCGTTTCAATTCTGCTTTAAATTTCCTCGCACTATCTCGCACTACGCAAAGCTAAAAAACTGCAACGATGAACTTCATGAATGGCTCAACCGCCTTGCTGTCCTACACGATGCTGGCAAACTTGGACCAACATTCCTGCAGCTTGCCCCGTCTTTTTCTTTTTCCTATTTTACGCAACTAGAAAAGTTTCTCAGGCAATTGCCACGCGACTGGCCTTGGGCTGTAGAAGTGCGCCATCAAGATTGGTTCGACATGGGTGATCAAGAATCACAACTAGACGAACTATTGCAAGAACTCGCCATCGATAAAGTGCTATTCGATTCACGCCCCTTAAACTCGATGGAAGCATCCGACCAAACTGAAACGGAATCGCAATCTCGAAAGCCCAAAACTCCTTTTCGTACCTCGATAACGGGAAAGCGTCCCATGCTGCGTTTGATCGGTCGAAACAATGCTGAAGAAGTCTTTGCATATTGGGAATGGTGGGCCGACCAAATTGCAACGTGGATCGAAGCCGGCCATCAACCATGGATCTTTACACACGCTCCCGACGATACCTTTGCTCCAGGCATCGCCAGAATCCTACACGACCTGATTCGGATCAAACGACCAGAACTGCCAGCGCTACCCGATTTTCGATCCTTCAACCAAAACAACAACGGTGAAGGCTTAAAACAACTCGACCTTTTCTCATTTGATTGAGCCAAACACACACAGCGAGCAATAGCTGCACTCTCACTTACCTACGTTTATTTGCCATCCGATTGGTTGGGTCCACGCTTTCTGGAACGGACTCTCTTTGGTCGGATTCCGAGGTGGTTTGTTACTTGTCACAGTCGCGCGCACATATAGTTCTTCTCCAGTCAACTGATACGACGCATTGAGTCCAGTTACCGTCGCGAACACTTTGCCAACGTCAGCAGAATAATCAAGCGTCCCCGAGCTAGCATCAGTTCCCCCGGTAGGGTTTCGCGGTTTGGTCGATTGGTCGAATCCACTGGGTGTTCCGATGAACTGAGTTGTGAACTGCGCATCATCGTCTGCCTTTATCTGAATCGAAATAGTACGACTCGACTCATCGAACTCCAAACGCTCCAACTCCACTCCCGTGGATGCATAAAAATCACCCTTCTTCATTGCGTTCAGAACCGACTCGGGTGTTAGCCAACGTGAGTAAACCATAACCCAACCGCGACCTGGTGAAGCTTTGGGCTTACCGTGGTAGTCGTGGCTATCATCCGTCGCAAGCGCAAACAATGGCGGTGCATTGAACTGACTGATCCGTAACGTACTGGCAATGTCCCAAAGGGCCTCTAAACTGTGGCGACGATCGCTTCCTAAATCACCATCGCCCTCGACACCATTCCAAACTTCAAAAAACTCATCCTCAACCAGCGCCGCAAGATCCTCAGCAGAAATTCCCTTGTCCCCTAAATTCGGATGGTTCAAGTGCGGAAGAATGATCCTGCCGGTCCGCTTTGCCTGCGCGTCCACTGCTCGCAGATTATTCTGAATCATCTCTCGAACCGTGTCGCCTCCCTGAGGCGCGATCGTTTCGAGGATATTGGTCGCATTAATGTGAGCTTGCTTGTCGGTTATCTCCTCTGAAGAAATCATTAGGAACTCACCCGATTCCTCGACCAAGGCTCGTACCTCATCCAGCGGCTTGAGTCGAACTTCCATGTTGTCAGTTCCTTCACCGACTCGCATCTCCACCCAGTCTCGACCAAATCTCGTTAAGTACTTGGGCAGCACATCGCTCCCTCCGCGTGCTTCCACCTTTGCCACCGACATCCATTTCGATCCTTGACTCAAAATGTTATGGTCCGACAAGGCGAGGAATTGGTATCCGTTGCGGCGATACCAATCAGCAACCATTTCTGGAAAATCGTCTCCATCGCTCCAAAGCGTATGGGTGTGCAGATTGCCCTTGAACCACCGAGGCCTCTCTCCATGCGCTGCCTGGTTCGCACGATCCGATTGTGCAGTTGAAATCTGCACGTGAAATCCCAAACAGATCACAACGACCAAGAAACAAAAACGTGGACTGCGCATGAAAGCTCTTCCTCAAAAACGCGTTGGAAGTGGGCGTCACGTTGAAGCTCTGCTCGATTGCTGATCCCAAAATCATGGAGACACATGCAAAGCCAGAATAGTGACACCTTCGAATCAATCGAGGATTTTGAGTAAGATCAACGGCACGTCAATCCATTGCAGCACTTGAATCGTTTAAGTTATCGTTAACATTCCGGTCCTAAGTGGCTCACGGTGGTTAATCAGCCAGTACGAGTACGATATCCGTGCCGAAATGTGCGTAAATTGGAGGCCTATTCGCTACGGCTGGGGACATGAAGGTCTTTCACGCCTTCGTACCGCAACTTCGAAACTCACGCCTTTGGGTGCGATAGTTGCATTGCCACGCGGCAAACCAATTGGTTTGCCGGGGTATATGTCCCGAAAGGCGAAAAGGCCTATTTCGGTGGCAATGGAGCCGCAGGTGGTACAACAGCAGCCGAGCGATAAACGACAGTCTGCGGTGCAAAGTCAGCAGCAGTTGGTTTCCAGTCAAAGTTTGCATCGACAAGCCACAAAGGATTCGCAACTTGAGCAGATTCAGCAGAAGCAAACAACCTTGGATCGATCACCAGCAACATCAACGGCGAAGTAGCTTTAAGAGCAGCCTCCGAAGCGAGCGCATCGCACACGACACGGCCCGAATCGTCGACTCGCATAATCACCACTCCAGAAAGCACCGAATCTTCAACACGCGTTGCGGTCAGGAACGATGAGTTGTCTCCGTTGGTTTCCAAACGCCACCCTTTGGATTCCAACCATTGCGATACGTAACGCGACTCCTGCACAGGTGACTCTTTCGCCGCCAAGATTCTCAATCGATCTTCAATGGAACTTCGATGAACGAGATCATTGTCGAGCGACTTCACGCGTGCGATGTCCTGACGAGCTAAATCAAATCTTTTCTTTTCAATGAACACCGTGATGCGATTGAGCAGTGCGTTCGCATTTTGGTTATCCAATTCGATTGCAGCGTTGTACGCTGTTTCTGCTTCGTCCCAATTGGCCGTATCGAGAAAGACATTCCCGAGTTGGAATAAAAAGCGAGAATCCTTTCGAATCGAAATGGCTCGTCGATAACTTGAAATAGCTTCTTGGTTCATGCCTCGATCGTGCTGGGCTAGGGCAAGATTGGCCCATGCGAGCGCATCATCTGAATTGAGGGAAGTAGCCTGTAGCAAATCCTTTAACGCAGCATCGGAATCGCCTAGCTTTGCATGAATCACACCGCGGTTGTTGAGCGCGTCCGAATTCGATGGTTCAATTTCCAAACAATCGTCATAGGCGCTCTTGGCTTGCTCGAAGGATTGCCTTTTCTCAAGCGTCACTCCCGTCAAATAAAACGCCCTCGCGTTCTTAGGCTCTTGAGCGACCACTTCTTTGAGGATTTGCAATGACTCATCGATGCGGTCGTGATCGCTCAAAATGCGAGCGCGCTCAATCCTTTCGTTGACACTTAGCTCCTCGGCTCCACAACCCGATAGCAAAAGAATCCCAAGAGCTGAAACGAGAACTTTTTTGGCCATTAATTAAAACCCTTAGTGGATAGCAGAAACAAGACTTCGGTCATTCGCCGATTCGAAACCATCCTCCGAATCGGACATCATCGGCTCGTCGAGATCGATGACTCGTATGTCGAGCCAATCACAGGCAGGATCAAACGCATCTATTTGCAACTGGAGAACGACTGGATTTCGTACTAAACGCGCGACCATCATCGCTTGGCTTAAGCTGTTAACGGCCACCAATTCGCGACTGCCGTTGGCAAGCATCGCGACAGCACGAACCAATGTCGATCGACTATCGGAAATCAAAATACATGTTTCCATCACATCTTGGACCTTTCGTATGGAACGTTCGCGATTTGCGACACCGAGAACTGGATAACTGGACAAAGTATCTTCCTTTCGGCTTTCTTGCTTTCCAAACCGAAGCCATCGGTATGCCGATTGAATTGAAGCCGAGGGGACGAATGCAACGTACGCGAAAATCATGATCAAACCAAAAGTCCACATCCCCAGAAACAATCCAATCCCGAGATGCATGCCAACGCCCATGGCGAGCACCACTTTTCGAGTTGCCTTGGGCCATACCAAGGCTGAGAACGACAGTTCCCACGCTATCGTCACATGAGTGAGGAACTCCATCAGCCTCGGAAATCGCACAAGCCACGTCATATTCATGGACTGATATTCTTCATTAGCCAGCGCCAACCACATGGCTTCCCCGTTCCACCATGCCTCCCCCTGCAACTTGCTAAGCCCTGCCCACAAGTAAATGACGCAAAGATGGATCTGGAGCAACCGACACGCAACGGTCGCAAGGATCGATCCTCGATCGGCATCCTCTCCCCGGCGTAACCACTTCTTGATCAAACTGTCCAACGATAACTTTTGAGTCGATGGTGCGATCGCTAAATAGAGTGTTCCAATACACACGATCTGATCCAAGCCAAAATTGGCCAACATAGATCGATTTGCGTACGAGATGGCAATGACCCAAGCAAGCACGGAAGTAAAGCGTCCCCCCAGGCCCACGACAAACATCACCAATATCCCATTGCACAACCAATGGACAGCCAACATCCATTGCGGCGGAACATACCACCAAAACGATGGTGAGACGCCATCAGGCTGTAGCAGTGTCAGTAACGCTTGGTTGTTCCAACCGTTCTCGCCAAAAAAGGCACTCAACGAAGTGCCCCAGACGAGATGCGAATAAAGCAGCATCCCACCCACCAGGATGCGGATCAACGATACCGAAAGAGTATCCGTTGGGGAAAACCAAAATGCATCCCAACGATTCCAAATTGAGAAGAACGAACTCTTGATAACCTGGATCACTTCTTGGACCATTTGAACGTCCCCAAAGGCTCGTAGGTAAATGTGTTGGGATCGCTTAACTCACCTCCCAAAAGAACTTCCTGACGGCTGCTAGGCCGATGTCGGACAAGCTTCAGTTCAACGGAATCGAAACCATTCTGGGACAGTATCTGCTGTGCATAGGCTTGCAGCACCGCTTGCCTTGTCTCTCTCGATTCTGACGGAACAGACCCGAGGAACTCCGTAAGCATAAAATGTCGATGGTAGAGCAACCTCGGTTGCATCTTGGCCTTGTCCGGCAATCGCCCAAAAGTGCGATTCCCCAACTGATCGAGCCCAACATACTCCAGTGTGGTACTCGATCCCGGCTCCGGTGCAAAGAAATGATAACCGTGATTCAGATTCGTAACGCGCAAGTACGAACTGCAAAAGGTCCAAACTTGACGAGTAAGTCGAGACGCGGGATCAACAGACGCCGGGGCACAAAAAACGGCAACCAGGTGAAAGACCACGAATACACTTAAAAACACCTTGGACGCGACTATCCACCCAGCCCGCTTCCCAAGCGGCTGGCTCAAGCCCGTTTTCGCCATACGCGATTCTTTTTCGATGATAGTCGCCTTGTCCCGATTCGTGGTGAGCAATTACATGATCTGATTGACCAGATCAGCCCATTCTCGACACCATGGAGATACGCGAATTAGCTTCGCGTTCTCTCCTCCGCAGAACCAACTAAGATTCGCCTCAGCAGTCTGCGTTTAATCCGTTACCTATCCATGCGGCATGCAGGAGACCGATACTGCCTGCATGCCGGCTTTTCGAACTACAACCAATTACTTCTGAAGAGCTACCAACACCGCTGGCTTGGATTCAGTTGGCTGCGACACGAGATTGGCAACGAGAGCACCGTTCTCTTCTTGGAATCGAACGACTGTAGATACACCCGCTTGAACCATTGGCTTGAGCGATACCGTCTTTCCACCCACTTCAACTTGAATTGGATACTCGAACGATTTACCTTGCTCGGAAACCGCAACGGTAAAGCGTCGCACTGTTCCAGTCAGATCCATCTTTTGACCAACCAAAGTCAACGTCGCAGCATCTGGCACCTCAACTACCAACAACGCCTTCGTCGCATCGCCGGAAGCAAGTGTTTGAACTGCATTCGTTTGAGTCGAGGATGTCAGTGGGCACTTTCCATTTGGGCAGTACGCTGGCTTCACTACTTGAACTGGCTGCACAATAACAGGAGAACTGGTCTCAACCACTGGAGATACGTACTCGACCGCTGGAACCGATACTACAACCGAAGTCGTTACCGGTGTGGAGTAAACGACGTGTCCCGATCCAGAAGATCCATGGCTCGAGAAGCTGCCGCTTGATCCGCTTGATCCGCTTGACCCACTCGATCCACTCGATCCACTCGATCCACTCGATCCACGTGACGCGCTAAAAATGCGGCGACCAGAGCTGCCACCACTGGATCCCGAACTACCGGAGCTTCCCGAGCTGCCGGAACTTCCGGAGCTGCCGTGCACGACAACTTTCCCGGAGCTGCCGGAGCTACCTGAGCTACCGGAGCTTCCAGAACTGCCCGAGCTTCCAGAGCTTCCACGGACCACGACAGTACCCGAGCTACCTCCACTGGATCCACTCGAGCCGTGGCTTCCATAGGAGCCGCTCGAACCACTGGAACCACTCGAACCATGTGACGCTGCACGACGGAACAAGCCACCTGCTTCGCAATTGGTACCAAAGCTAAAGGCAACCAACGTTCCCATCATCCCCGCAACCACAGCACGCATCGTAATGTTTTTTTTCACTGCCAAATCCTTTGAGACAAATACCAAAAAAACAAGATTCGGTTTTCGCAAAACCGGCCATTCAACATCGCGGCTCAACCCGAGCGAGTGAAAGCAACGCTCAAAACGAAGGGGAGCACAGAAGATCCTTCTTCATTTACAGAACGAGCATTCCTACTCAAAATCAAATTAGTCCACTGAATGGCGGCGACGTTATATACTGCCCAAAGCCCCCAATCCACCAGCTTGAACTTCGTTGCCGATTGGATGCCGGTTCAAGCTCCTCGAACAATCGCGCGATTCAAACTGCTCGCTGCAGTTGCGAGCTAGAATTCATTCGAATGCTTACCGTGAAAGCCCATTAAACTGTTCAATTTTGATGACTAAATCGTCTTCAAATCGACAAAGGAATGTAATCCATGCTTGGTGAGCCTCGCCAGGATTGATAATCCAATCGGCAGACAATACGAAGTATAAAATATCCCCTTCGCCCTCGATTCCCTCGGTCTTTTCATTTCGAATTTCCAACAGCTCCGAGTTCTTCTGACAATGCCGATGGCTCAGCCACTCAATGATCGCCGAAACGCCCGCAAACGATCCATCGATATCTAGTTTTGGCATCGTATTGCAACGCCATTCAACCGAGGGGTGCATGAGGGCAAGCATGTCGTCACACGGCCCTCCGTTCCAACTGGACACAAACGCTCGCGAGAACTTGCGTGCCCATTTTTCCAACCATTTGCTTCGTTGTTCTTGAAGCCGTTCAACGACCATGTCTCCCAGCGGAACATCAAAGAGGGTCGATAAATAACTCGCAATATGGACTTCAACCACCATCCCCTTTTCTGCATTTCTGACAGTCCGCTCAGAAATCCCTGCAGCCTCGGCCAGCATCTTCTGACTCATTCCATTCTGAGCTCTCTGCCGACGCAAAAAATTACCGTCCAGACGAACACCGCGTAACATAACGTAACCCCGTTGCAACTCTCACGATGTAGGGGGGCTGAAACATGATGAATAACTTGAAATGCCCCTACGGTGTATAGAGACGCAATCGGATAAAAAAAGCGAACAAAGAAAGAAACAAAAATTCACAGGCCTACAGAAACATTCACTCTAAGTTATTAAGAAACAAGTACTTCGAGCTATTCAATACCGATTTTCTGGAGTGCCCCAACCGGGACATAAATTGGAGAGCGTAAAAGCTTGATCCTGATTCCACATGGTTCAAAACCAAGCCGTGCTAATACTAGGTAACTCAACTTGTCGATGCTGTCTGAAAATCGGAGAGTATCTAGCAACACGACAACCGAATTCCAACTAATGTGTATCTCTACCGATCCCCGTTCCTGTCCGACCATCGCTTTACCTGTTGCCCATACGATGTGAACTTTAC
>CAIXME010000971.1 GCA_903920425.1 uncultured Pirellula sp.
ACCAACTACTGGACGGAAGTAACACCACCTTGTGTTTTCTTGCACATAGCATTTGTTTTTCCGATTTTTTTCTTAGCTTTTCGTTCACTGCGTCCGGAAACCAGAATGTTGGTGGCCCAACGGGCGGCTGATAATGTTGCCCAATTGCGATGGTTGCAAAACTTGTGTCTTGCTCGAATGGCGATCTTCGCAACTCCCCGTGTGAAAACGTCATCGGGAGCCGGTCTTGCGATGCGCCGGCCACAGCGAACGTGCTTGCATTCAAAGATACTTCGATATTGTTCATTGAGGATGGAGACTTTCGCTGGGTTTCTGCGTTGGTACGTATGTCGGGATGTTGGCTTACTGCAAGAATTTTGGTGAACCAAGCCATTCACTTCTTTCTTGCACCTTACTGCTTATAACTTACATCTTGTAACGGAACTGCCGAATGGGATTCCATGAGGGGCCCAAGGTAGCGATTGTGGGGTAACCCACTAGTGAATGGCGTGCGAGTCCCCTCGGGGATAGCCAGGCCTGTCAACGGTCGAGCAATAACATTGCTCGAAGTCGGACGTCCTTAATGCCGAAAGGCAACTCTCGTCCACACTTCGTTCCAGACGCTCGCAATACGAAACGAATGATTGACTGCAGATTCGAAGTACATCCCACCACCCTTGCCGCGATAGTGGGAGCTATCGAATGACACATGTCGTCATGGCGATCTGGTCACACTTCGTCGGTTGCTTTTGTATCAAGCTACTGTCAGAGACTTATGGGGGCCGTCGAAATTGGGGGCGCCGGTCTACTTCGTTGCACCAGATTTGAGCAAGCGCCGAATTGCATGATGCTCTCGATGTACCATATCATGCGTCTAACACATTCCTTCACCTGTCCCCATGAGCGCGAGTTATGAGCTATATCGACACCTTCGACTACGAGTTAATTGGCTACTTTGGAGGGTTGCCTGTCTATCATCCGCTCGAAGCTGTGCCTACCTCAGACGGTAGGCCTGAAGACTTTGCTTGTGATCCTGCGCAAATAGTTATTGGTGGCGGTGGAGGTGAGCATCCCGGCATAGTGATTGTTTCGCCTAAGGAAGCGGCTATGCATTTCTTGAAAGCATACCTGGAGCAAAATCTTGCGCAATTAGAACAGGAAACCCAGTTACGCTTGAAACAAGTCGTCGAACCATGGGCTGAAGATCCAGAGAGAGTATTCCAGTGTCCTTGGATAAAGGTCTTCCACTTCGCTGGTTGGAAGACCGAGGATTACGTCAAGTTCTATCAACGCTGTACTTCGCCAGCCTTTATGAGACCATACCGCCCAGAATTCGACGGACTGCTCGAGTCATGGCTGGCCATCAGTGTCGGAGAGTTTTTAGTGCTGGCCCTGCCCGAACTTATCGAACCGCTCATTTTGGAACTTGCCGACCTAAAAGAAAAGTTTACGAGCGATCTCTATCAGAACATCCTCCTGGCTCCACCTGGCTATCCACTCTGGGGACGCAAAGAAGAGAACGGCAGCGTAAGATGGCGCCTCGAGAGCTGGCAAATCCAACGCAAAAGCAATCCGCTCACCTTTCGTTAATCGATGGCGATAGGTAGCGTTACGAGCATGTCATCTTGGAAGTTTAGTCAAGCAGAACGACGTGAGCCAAAACACTTTTGCGAACTCGCTATTTTTGAGTAGCTGACTCATCGCCCTCGATCCTGCGCGTTTAATCCAACATCAGTCCTAATCACCGAGTCAACGTCAGTCAGGTTTTGCGGGCGTCCAGCCGTACCAGACGGTTCAGGTTTGCGAACGAGCTGACATCATGAACATCGGTGGCTTCAGTGACTCCGTGTTCAACGTGATCAGTTCATTCCTGGCCGACAACAATCAGCGGTTCGTCGCTAAAGTTGAAACGATCGAGCTGCAATAGTGAGATAGGCACCTTGCCTGTCAAATCACAAGCTGGAAGCTTATGCCACTAAAACACAAAACCCGCGGGTCGAATTTTCGGCTCGCGGTTTTTTTGTCGGTTGCCAATCCAATTGATCTCAGCTTACGATATGGCGGACACGCAGTGTTGTAATTCTGATGCGATGCAGCGGACAAACAATCTGCCGATTCATTTGAGTAGCTTTAGTGCAAGACGGAAAACAATTGGCAACCGATGGCAAAGGTGGTCCTCCCAAAGAGAAATGAACTTAACCAAGTACTGTTTTCCGCAATCAAATAGCGAGGCAAAAATAGGTTTACCAATGGTCTTTCAGATTGTGAAGGCATGTGTCTTTGGATCAATTATGGCGGCATCAATGACTCTCTACGGACAAGATCCTTATCCTTTGAAAATCCGACTTAGCGGTCCAGTCGGGATTTATGATGCCTTGCGTTGGAAAAACGATTGGCCGGGCTGTAAGTACGAAGATGGAGTCAAGGAAGGGCACGCATCGATCATCGAATCGTCCAATATGAAGTGGTTGCGAGTTACCTGTCAGGCCAATCAGATTGGTCCTGAGAATGGAGGGGTCGGTTGGCGAAGGCCGATTCCTGCGACGAACCGGCTAGAACTAGCATATCGAGTGACGTTTTCTGACGACTTCGAGTTTGTGAAAGGCGGAAAATTGCCTGGGCTTTGTGGTGGTCCAGAGAGTGTTACTGGGGGAAATCCAGCGAACGGAGTGAATGGCTTCTCAGCTCGTTTCATGTGGCGTGCTGATGGACGTGGCGAAGCATATCTCTATCATGTCGACCAACCGGATAAGTTTGGCGAAAGCATACC
>CAIXME010000972.1 GCA_903920425.1 uncultured Pirellula sp.
GAAGATATTCCAAGGGCAGTTAGATCAAATGCTCTCCGAACAGCTTTCGGAAGCGAGCGCATCTCAAATCTCCGACCCTATGTTCAAGTTGTTTCAATTGCGCCGTGGCTAGCCAGACCGTCTCTTGGCAAATGTCGCACTTCGCCTGACGTTCGGCGCCTCTGTTAGTCGGACTACCCATCGTGTAAGCATGGAACCATGGTGCCACGCGATGAAGATTGCTACCTAATCGCTTTTGCAGGGATCAGAAATCTCGCCTTCGCGAACGCATCCTATCATGTATTCTGCAAAGCGTCCTTCAGCCGACGGAACGAATCTGCGGCCTCGGATTTCCACTGGTCGATTTCGTCACGATCTTTATCCTCAGCGGCGTGCTCTAGCAATTCTAGTTTGGACATGAATACATGCAGTTTCATCTCCTGATAACGGGTCAAGGGCTTTGCTCGAATGTAGCAACTGACTTTCAGTTTGTTTGCCCAATCCTCTTGAATGGGTATCCAGTATTCAATTTTATCCCAAGCGTAGAGACCGCAATCCCCTTGTAGCTCCGCTTGAATTGACGTCATCTCTTGGCGAATATCCGATACCGGAGGATAGTAGAGATAGCATCCGCCAATACTGGCTAACACCAGCCCAATTAAACTCGATGCCGCAATCACTGAGTTAGGCAATACGATATCACCCCTCGGCCCTTTGCCTGCACGAGGTTCCGGTTGCGTCAACAAATACTGCATGAGCCTTTGAGATGGGTCAATGCATCTCTGCAGTCCGCCGACCAAGAGCATTACCAACGCAGCGCAACTGGCAATGATCTCTTCTGGTTGCCATGAGTCCTTCACCAGTTTCCAACTTGCATCGGCAATGTTTTCTACTTCTCCTTGAAACGGATTGCAGTAACAATCGAACGCATGTGTGTGGTCTGCTGGTTCCACACCTTTGGGACGCAGCGGCCTATCTACACAATAAGCCAACGCCAACACGATACTTAACAACCCCACGATCCAGACCAACGTCGGTTTCCATTTATAGTTGGTAACACTCCATGCGATGAGTCCAAGATTCACACCGGCCCCCAACACCAAAAGAGTGAATGCGGCGCCAATCGAATTGCCATGTTGAAACATGGACGCAACCTGCACGATGGCCACCATGGGGGTAATGTATGCAAACGTCGCTACCGCAGCCATCGTTAACGGAGCCAGCAAATCGTCTTTGCCCGCCGCTTTTTGCAGAACGCCTGCGGGCAAAAAAGCACTTAGCAAACCAACTCCCACCAACGCAGCCAATATATAAAGCGAAGAACGACTAAACGCTTGTTCACAGACAGACGAAGAAACGGCCGCAATTCGCTTCCACCCAAACGGCGTCTGTGGCAACGTTTCCGATTCGATCCAGTTCCGAGGAAACATCCAGTCCCAGAAAGTACCCAGCACCGTGACGATGGTCAGCGAGCATATGCAAAACACAAAAAGGGCTAGTGGGTCGCCCAGAGTCAATCCATATAGAACCGAGATAGGATTGAACAAGGGAGCAGTGAGACCGAAAGCGAGAATGGTACCACCAGAGATACCGCTCTTTCTCATCTGGACCATGATCGGAATCACGCCCAGTGAGCAAACAGGCAGCAGCATCCCTAGCAACCATGCGTAGGGCAATTGCCTCCACGTGTGTCCTCCGAAGAGCTTAAACGTGCCCTCCCTGCCCAGAATCCTTTCGAATTCAGCAGCGACAATCCATCCCACCACAATCGTCGGGCTCGCATCAAAGATCGTTTGCGCTATCCGAACGATTGCCCCCCAAAGCAAAGTATCCATCAGACTATATTCTTTCTGCTATTGTTCCATTGCCTTGATACGTTCTTGTTCTTCGCGACTAATTTTTCCGAGCGATTGAATCCTATCTCGTAGCTCTTGGCCAGCGAGCAGTTGCGCAAGAGATTTTCCGGTTCTGATTTCATCCTCTATGGATTGCTTGTGCTTAGCAGACCATTTATCCATATCATTGAAAACCTCTTCGCTAAGATCGCTATCTGCACACAACTCCGGTAACCAATTCAATAGATCGACTAACTCTTGCTCGACGCTAACTCTGCGTGACGAGCTCCGGTCGTCAACAAGGGATCGACCATCTGCCAATTCGATGAGTTGCTCGAGTCTCGCGGAAGCTTGGAAAATGGATTTTGGCCAGTGGGGTGGGAAATGCTCATGCTCCTCATGTTGGTGTTCATGCTCGTGATCGTGCTCGTGCTCGTCGTGTTCCGCCGAATGGCTCGATTTGGATACCAGGTTGCTTTCCAGTTGTTTGGGCGCATTGGAACCTGAACAGCCCAGTTGCATCGCGATGAACAAAACTGGCAGCGCTTTCGACAGCCGACCTTTCGAAGCATTGCGTTTCATATCATGGGTACCTTTACCGAATTCAGAACTGCTTCGATCGCGTTTTCGACTCCTCCAATCGCGCCGGACAAGCGAACCGAGAGTACCGGCAGGGCGATGTGCTGTATGTCTTCGGGCATCACAAAGTCTCGATTTTCTAGCAGTGCGCGAGCTTGTGCAGCCCGTTGCCATTGCAGCAACCCACGAGGACTAAGCCCCAAAGCAAACGAGGAATTGGCCCGAGTCGCTTCAGCGAGATTAACGAGATACTCTCGCACCGGTAGCTCTACAACGACGTGAGTCACAGACTGCTGAAGCTGTTTCAATTGCCCCGGTTTAAGCACTTGTTGCGCAACGACTTCTTGCGTGCTGCGACTGCTGCGTGCTAGCAGTTCGAGCTCACTTTTACGGTCCGGATAGCCGATGCGAAGCTTCATCGCGAATCGGTCGAGCTGCGCTTCTGGTAAAGGATATGCACCGATGCTTTCTACTGGATTCTGTGTTGCCAAAACCAAAAATGTCTCGCTCAAGATTTTGGATTCACCGTCGATGGTCACCTGCCGCTCCGCCATCGCTTCGAACAGCGCGCTTTGCGTTCGCGGGGTTGCTCGATTGATCTCATCTGCTAGAAGAACGTCACCGAATACGGGTCCAGCTCGAAACTCAAAGTCGCGAGTCTTTTGATTGAGAATACTAAATCCGGTGATGTCGCTCGGAAGCAAGTCTGGCGTGCATTGCACTCTCATAAAAGATCCGCCGATAGCTGTTGCCAATGCTTTGGCCAATGTCGTTTTGCCCAGTCCAGGCAAGTCGTCAAAGAGGACGTGTCCACGCGCAAGCACACACGCGAGGAGATTCTCGACCACCTCTGGCTTGCCCAGCATTGCGTTGTTTAGCTGCAATCGCATGCCTTGGACCAGCGACTTGATCGCTTCGCCTGAAATGGGGTCATGTTGATCCATCGTTATCATGTTACGACTAGTTCCTGGGTTCTGGTGTTTGGCCGTTTGTTCGATACAAACATATCGGCGATCCCTTTGCGTCCAATCAGCCATCGGACTTTCTGCAATTCACGTGAATGATTCTCCAGCCAGGCTTGAGTCGCCTCGCGTGGTGCATAGGCGATTCGTTGTACCGCTGAAATGAAAAGTTGGCGTTGCTCGGCGCTGAGGTGACTGTCCGACCCAAGTTGCCGACTCAACCATCTTTGCACTGTTTCGCCTTCGACTGCCCCCTGGCTCCAGCACCAACGTCGCAGGCGGAGCAGGTACAAAGATGCGCGAACTTGAAACGCCAGTGGAAGTGGATTGAGCAGGAGAAAGACGGTGGATACCGTTGCGTCAAAAAGACGACGTCGAAGACCAAACGCGGCAACCACCAACACGCAAGCGAAAACATATCGAATCGCATGGTTTTTGACTTCTGCAAGGAGAGCGGCCCACGATTCCGCAGCCCATTGTCGCCAAGAGCGATACTCACGAGGAATGGCAAACTCTCCACACACCTCGATCGGTAGCCAGGTCCCATGCACATACACTTCACACCATGTATGCACGTCGTCTCGCATTACTTCGGTCTGTCCTGATCGGATATCGTATCGGCGAGGTGATACATAAAACCCAGTCGCCAATCGACTCGGGATCCCTAAACTGCGAATCATCATCGCTGCCGCGGTGGACATGATGTAGTCTGGCCCACGTTTCGTCTCCAACAAGTACTCCGTGACGTTTTTGCATTCCGATGGAGGAACAGACCCGTTGTCTAGGGTGAACTGCCGTCGCATCGTAGAAACCAATGCTTCGATCCGTTGCCAGTCCGTCAGTGAATCGGTCGAATCGCCAGCGGATTCACGAATCAAATCGGATGCTCTCGCCGCTAACGAGGTTTGCGTGTTCGGCATTTCCAACAAGTGATCAATCCAATCGCTGCGGCCGCTCTCGCCCGGTTGCATGGATGCGTTCGTGTTTCGAGCGTCTTTGCTGAGCTTGCTCTTGTCGCTCGTTGCGTCTCGGAGCAAATGGAGTTGCGGGACTTGGTACATGGTGTGAAGGACCGTCAATTGCGGGATATACTCGCGATTGGGCATCATCAATTGACCGTCCTCCATCCAACTGAAGAAGTCTTCTTGATTGACTTTGTCGATGTGAACGTGCGTTAACAAGGATGGCGACGGGACTCGCTGCGATTGAAAGTTGATGATCTTAATCGTGCTTCGCTCACGCACGGAATAAACCAAGTCCTTCATGAACTTGCCCACTAGCATCCATGGCTTGCCACCGATATCGAGCAACGAAGGCTGGGGCTGATGATGCGAGTTCTGGGGTGTCGTCTCACGCGAGGACTGAGTCCAAACAACCCCATCAAATGTGTCGTACGACTCGATTCGTAACAACTGAGGTGTCTCACCCAGCACATACATCAACGCGTCGCTTGACGAGCCCTTGGGTTTGATGGGGGTGGACCGGTCTCTCGGCTGCCTCATAGCCGAAAATTCCTTGCCCTTTTGTTTGGATTCTGATCCTTCTTCTTTCGCTTCCTGTACTTCGTTTTCCAGGGCAATCGCGCGTGAGTATTGAACTTTCCTCTTGGTTGGTTCACCAAACGATTCGCTGATCAAATCGTACATGGACGGCGACTGCGAGTCCAAGAACAGCTCGCTATCGACCGGTCCAAACGTGTACGCCTCATCACGCGCTGCTACCAGCATATCTCCGTCTCCAACACCTTGTCGGGAGGATGGGTCGGCGTCTTTCTTTCCTCCGGAAGTAGGCATAAAACCGTCAAGCATGACGATGTCTTTTGCGTTAGGAATGGTGACCCATGCAATGATTCCCGTCAAAATGAGGGCAACGCTGATCATTCCCAATCGCAATCGGATCAACGGAACGGACTCGCTAGCAACGAAACCATCTTCAATGGAACGCCAGTACCGTGACATCAACCACCACGCAGCACAGATTCCGTAGGGCGCGACTACCATGAGCATGCCATTGCGGTCGGATGTTGCTACGCTAAATAGCACGAGAAAACTACTCAGCAAAAAGGAAACCCATTCATGACGAGCAATGCGTGCTGTCGCTGCTTGCCAGATGGCCGCGTATTGCAGCATTGCCAGCCAAACGAGTTCGGTCGCTTCGCCAGTCATGCCAAGCATCCGTTTTTGAATGATGTTGCTAATCCAGGGAGCTAGTACGACTAGTAACGTGCAAAGAATCATTCCGTTTCGCAGCGTTACAACTCGGCTAGCTTCCTCATGGGAACGGCAAGCGATAGCTCGGTATCGGAAAACAATTCCGAATGCAGCTAGCAAAGCAAACTCCGTCCACAGCCAGCCGATCATCATGCTCCCCTGCATTCTCAGCAGCATGATTCCGATCGAGGCAATACCCGCTAGGATCATCGTGCCCCACGCGTCATTCGATGCACCCTCGATTGAAGAGATCGAGCGGTTGACACTTTTTTGCAGAGGGCGGCGCTTCACACCCCTGGGTTTCGCCACCTCGTTCGTCGAGGACATGGCAAATCGTTTTTTGATCGCTGTTGTGTAGGTGTTTGCATTCATCATGCGATCCTCATGCTGGAGGCTTGCTGACAAACGGATCGCCATCGGACCTGCAGGTTTGCTGCGGGATCGTCTCCAGCGTCCAGCACAACCGATCGCTTGTCCACGCTGCCGCTTTGCATGCTTGAAGAAGAGAATAGCGATGCTGAATCGACTAGGAGCTTGACGCTCTGGTCGGCTGTCTTGCTCCTCTCGCTCGAATGAGATCGAAGCGACCCCGTCGGCGTTGAGATTAGAATGGCCAAACCCTCCATGCCTGACAACATGTGCTCGGAGCGACTGCCAAGAGACTTCGTTAAAGGCGAATCAGATGCTAATGGGTTATCGACTACGACTGTACTAGTGGACGGCTTCCAAGCAGCCAAATGGTCCATCCATGTGTGTTTGCTCGTTTGGTCAGATCTCAGAATCTGCCACTTATCGTCGATATGAACGCGCACATGCCAATTATGAGCAAGGAAATGATTGGTTGTCGTGGCCAATAGGCGAACCATCCATTCCAATTGCGGCCCGGTTGAATCCACGGCAGCCTGTTCGTCAAACCAGATCGAGACAACCTGACGCGTTCGCGATTGTCGCTCGAAGACGACCAAGCTGTCGCGTCTCGCGGTCTGTGCCCAGTGCACTTGCCGCAAAGAGTCACCGGGACGAAATGGACGAACCCCCAACCAATCACCTTCGTCACCAAGCTTGGAACTCGTCGAGCCGATCCCCGAACTGTGGCTTCCAGCATGCTCCGGTACATCCACCAGTTTCACACTGAGTGGCCACACTTTAAGGAGGTGCTTCACCGTCACTTCTCGCGAATGCGACCAAATGCCAAACGGAAAAGCCGTAGTCATTTTGACTTTTTGTTCTGGGTACACTCCTCTGGCTTTGGGCTGGCAATCCCAAACAAATTCGCTCTGAGACAACGCTGGCACACGACTCAAACATACGCCTTGGTCAGGCGATTGAAGCCTCGAGCCAATCGCCTGGTCCAATTCTATTTGGATTCCCCAGGCAGGCCATGGCCAACGATTCACGATCGTCAATCGCGTTTGTATCGTGTCCTCCTCTTCGCACCGCGCTTGAGACCATGCGACCTCGCCACGCAAGCCAATCATAACGATCCAAGGCCATAGGCATCCGATGCCGCATAGTGCCGCGATGGCGGCCAATCCCAAAAAGGCCTGTGCCGAGACGTATATTCCAAGCAGCAAAGATGCGAGCATGGCCAATGCAAACCAGCCTATAGGACGCTTCAGCCAATATACGTACGCGTTTGCCCAAGGGCAGAAGTCGTGTTGCAACGATTTCCCCAAAAGATCCCATGTCTTCATATGCGTTCAACGA
>CAIXME010000973.1 GCA_903920425.1 uncultured Pirellula sp.
CGTGGAAGGGACGGACTTCTTTGCGGGAGTGACCTTTCCCGTGGGCAAGGAATACTGCTCCTTCATATGCGGCGGCTGGGGTGGTGGGCTGGTAGGTTTGAGCAGTATCAATGGCAACGATGCATCGGAAAATGAAACAGCCAGCTTCCGGCAGTTCAAAAATGGAAAGGTGTATTCGTTCAAAATCCGGGTCGACAAAACGCACATTACAGCTTGGATCGATAACGAAGAAGTCGTACAAGTTGAGCGGGCCAATCGAAAGTTTTCGCTGCGTGCCGAAGTGTTGAAATCACGTCCACTGGGCTACTGTGTTTTTCAGTCGCTGGTCGATGTCACCGATTTTGAGTATCAAGTCATAGAATAAGTGATCCGTCGACGCACGCGAGATCGCATGGTGTACAATCCATGGGTTCTCCTGCCTAACGGCCAGGCTTTCGATATCGCACCCATACACTTTTCGTGTCGCACGCCACATGATTGAATTGAATGAGTTCGGCAAGGACTACGGTGAGTTCACCGCGGTCCAAACGGTTTCGATGAAAATCGAAGCGGGAGAGCTGTTCGGATTTATCGGTCCCAATGGAGCTGGCAAAAGCACCTCGATCCGATTCCTCGCAACATTGCTGAAAGCAACGCGAGGCGACGGTAGTGTGAACGGGTATAGCGTCAACAAAAACCCGATGGACGTTCGACGTAGCATCGGCTACATGCCCGACGATTTCGGCGTGTACGACGGGATGAAGGTCTGGGAATTCCTCGACTTTTTTGCTGTTGCCTACAAGATCGGTCGTTCGCAGCGCAAGCAAGTCATTGGCGATGTGCTGGAGTTACTCGACCTGACTCATAAGCGCGATGATTTTGTGAACGGTCTGTCGCGAGGTATGAAGCAGCGGCTATGCCTGGCCAAGACACTTGTCCACGACCCACCGGTATTGATCCTGGACGAACCCACCAGCGGCCTGGATCCTCGAGCTCGAATCGAAGTAAAGGCGTTGCTGAAAGAGCTGCGACGCATGGGCAAAACCATTTTGATCAGCAGTCACATACTTTCAGAGCTAGCCGACTGCTGCACATCTATTGGCATCATCGAACGAGGGCAATTGCTGATGCACGGGCCCATTGATTCTGTGTATCGCAAAATCCGCCGCAACCGCATAGTAGAAGTCCGTTTTGTTGCCAACCAAGACGCTGGCATCTCCATCTTGCGGAGCGACCCCGCCTTGCGTGGATTGGACATTGACGGCGACCGAGCAACGGCAGAGCTAGAAACCGATGACGCTGGTCTGGCAGCGCTAATGGAACAGCTGATTGCAGGCGGCGTGAAGATGCGATCCTTTAGCGACAAAGACCCTACGCTGGAGGATGTGTTCATGTTGGTCACCAAGGGATTGGTTGCTTAAGCCGCCACCCTCGTGGCTAACCAACCCAATGACCGCTGAACCTCAGTTCTTTTGATTGACTACGGCGAACGCCAATCGCTGTAGTTCCACTGCCAAGTCCACATCGACAACGGTCAAACTGCTACCTGGCTTGCGTACAGAGACGGGAGCAAAGTTGAGAAGCCCGGTCACACCGGCGATCTCTAAACGCTGCGCAACGCTGGCAGCAGAACTAGCTGGCACCGCAAGGATCGCGAGTTCGACGGACTCTTTTTCCACGACCGCCTCCAAATCGTCCAGCGATTGGATTGTAAGCCCACCTAGCTTGGAACCAATCTTGTCTTCAACACAATCGAAGACACCAACCAACCGAAAGCCTTGTTGATCAAAGCCTCGGTATCCTGACAGGGCTCGTCCGAGGTTTCCCGCTCCAATCAAAATGACATTCCACGAGCGGTCTGTTCCCAAGATGGCTTGTATCGCTTGTGTCAGCGCTGGAATGCTGTAGCCAACACCGCGTTGCCCGAACTGTCCAAAGCACGAAAGGTCGCGTCGCACTTGCGAGTCATTCAATCCGAGTCTTTTGGCGATGGCACCGCTCTGAATGCGTTGCAATCCCGAGCGATGCAACTGTTGCAATTCGCGAAGGTAGAGAGCCAGCCGAGTGACCGTCGCGACCGGGACATTGGGATTGGCGGTCCCCGGAGGTATGGGCCGAGTTCCGCCAGGCAATTTTTTGGAACGCTCAGAGTCCGACATCATCGAGCCATGGCAGGTTCAGTCGTGCTGGGCCGAAAGTACTCCGGTGCAATCGCTTGTAAATGCTCAGCACATTTATCCACAGCGTAAAGTATCTGTTGATTGGTGTGCGTCGAATTGATAAAGAATCTCAGGCGTGCAGCTGACTCTTCGACAGCCGGGTAAAGAATCGGTTGAACATTCACACCAGAATCGATCATGCGTCGAGACAGCTGCAAAGCATGCAGTGAATTCCCCGTAATCACGGGAATGACTGCTGTTTCGCCACTCTTTCCGGTGTTGAGTCCTCGCTTCTTTGCTTCGGTCAAAAACAACCGAGAAGCATCTTTCAGCCGCGTTACGCGGGAAGGTTCTCGCTTGAGGACCTGCAGCGAAGCGATGGCAGCCGCGGTATTGGCAGGAGACAATCCGACGCTAAACACAAAGCCCGGTGCAGTGTATTTCAAATACTCCACAAGCTCTTTGCGACCAGCGATATAGCCACCGCAAGAACCAAACGACTTGCTCAGGGTGCCCATCCAAATATCCACATCAACAGGGTTGATGCCAAAATGCTCGGCTATGCCTCTGCCGTGTGCGCCCATGGTTCCGATCGAGTGCGCTTCGTCCACCATCAGCCAACACTTATGCTTTTTACAAATCTCGATGAACTTCGGCAAATTAGGGAAGTCACCATCCATACTGTAGACGCCTTCGACGATGACGAGCACCCGTCGATAGCGAGTGCGTAACTCATTCAACGCGGCATCGAGAGCTTCGAAATCGTTGTGCGGAAACGCTCTGCGTCGACTTCCCGAGAGCATCGCACCCTGAACGATGCTGTTGTGCGACAACGCATCGTGCAATATCAGATCTTGTTGTCCAACGACGTGCCCGATTACCGTTTCGTTGGTGGAGTGCCCGCCCACGAGAACAATGGAATCCTCAACACCGATCCAATCTGCAATCGCTCGTTCCAATTGAATGTGAATGTCTTTTTCGCCACTCACCAATCGCGAGGCAGATACGCTGGTCCCATATTTATTGACTGCGTCGACAACCGCTTGCGATACGTATGGGTCGCCGCTCATGCCCAGGTAGTTGTAACTGGCAAAGCTGATTAGCTGCCGTCCATCGACCGTTGTTGTGTCGCGAGTCAAACCTTGGTGGACTGAGAAATAGGGGTTGGGCAAGCCGGTCATCTCGAACTGGCTGATATTCTGTCGTAGCCGGCGATACTCGGGCATCAGGTCAAAGCGATAGTCCTCAGGTGCAACTTCGCGTTCAACGGGTTCCGAATCGTTTTCGGTGACGACATCGGTGCGGATGCGTTCTTTACCGAAGTGCTTCTCGATCGCTTCTGCAATTTCTCGGATCGTTTCGATTTCTTGAAGAACGTCTTCGGGGAATCGTCCACCGACGGAGCTTTCCAAGACGTGGGCGATTTGCAATCGCTCCAAACTATCCAACCCGAGATCGACGACGATGTTTGTATCGAGATCGAGTAGTTTAGCGCGCTCTTGGGCCACGTTTTTCACAGCTCGCTTGACCAACTCAACCACATCGATGTCGGGGTCACGCGTTTTCTTGTGTGGCAATGCGGAACCGAAATTGCTCCGTCGGCCAAATCCGGAACGCAAATCATCGACCGTGGCAGCAGCGATCATCGGAGCTTGCTCGGGCAGATTGTCGTCCCACGACAGCCACTGGTGAATAACCCGCAAGTTTCCTTCGCGGAAATCGCGCAAGCATGCATGGCGTTGGATCTTGCCCGAGGACGTTCGCGGCAGAGAGCCATGCCGAACAAGCACCACCGCATCCGGCGGCAGTTCGTGCCCTTGGGTAACACTGCGACGAATGGACTGGACGACGGGATTCCAATCATCTTCGAGCGAACGCTGCACTTCGACGGCGATAATCAATCGCTCGCGTGGACCTGAGTCGTCTGCGAACGCAGCTGCAGCGGAGGACGAAATGGACTCGTGACACTCTTCTACAGTTTGTTCGATGTCCTGAGGGTAGCGGTTTACCCCTCGAACAATAATGAGATCTTTAACGCGACCTGCGACGTAAAGCTGGCCTTCGCTCCAGAATCCCAAGTCGCCGGTGCGGAGATACGGACCTTCTCCATCGGCTGTTTTGGCTTTGAAGTTGCTTTGGGTGAGATCATCTTTTTCCCAATAGCCCTGCCCAACACTGGGGCTTTGCACCCAAATCTCACCGATAGAATCTTCCGGCAGTGGCTTGAGCGTGCTCGTGTCCACGATGATGAGCGATTCATTTTCGGTTGCACGCCCGCATCCCACGAGCCCTCGAGC
>CAIXME010000974.1 GCA_903920425.1 uncultured Pirellula sp.
AATGCGACAAGAGTCGCCAGCCCCCAGCCCTTGATGATTGGACCTCCCGTTTTGGTTGAGGTTACAGCGAGCGATGCCGGGCTTTCCGGGATATCTGCGGTGGAGGGATGCTGGAGCACGAACGGCGAGTTGGAGTGGAGCGAAGCAACCAAGGGGATTCCTGCCCTTTTTCGAGACGGTGAGCGTTGGCTCTTTACGATGCCCACACCAACGCTGCCTTCCGGTCGTTCGGTGCTATTGATTCGAGCAATCGATCGAGCTGGCAACCCAAGCAAAACCTATCCACTAACGTTGGAATTTTTCGATGCAGAGAGTTTAGCGGCTCGGCATGCTTCGATCACGACAACGGTACATGGAGTTGCCCTGTATGGGAAGCAAACAGTACCAGGAATGACCGTTCAGCTTAGTAAAGCAGACGATGGAGAGTTAGGGAAAACCCCATCTGAAGCAAGCCCGCAAGCGAACCCTGCGAAGAAGAAGCTAGTCAAAACGATCTCAACGACACAAACAGGAAATGACGGGCGATTTTCAATGATTGGGATTCCATCCGGAACTTACGAATTGGAGGTGAGCGGTATCGTAAAAGGGCTGCGAACAAAAACAAGTGTGCAGGTGGATGTTGCTGCGCCCGTTCCTCCGTCGCCTATTCAAATTAGATTGGACCAGCGGCCATGACGATGCAAACTGGAACAAGCAACAGAAAGCCAAATGGAGTCAACGCGTTAATACTGCGTTGGACTATCGCCTGCATCGCCATGATTTGCATCGCAATGTCAGGTTGTTCGGTAGCTCCACCACCATCGGCTGCGGGAACGAATGGATTAGCTGTTCCCGCCGCCCAACCGATGACCTTACCGAGGTACTTGGGTATCGATTCGGTCGCCATCGGAGCCCGACGCGTTGTGTACCGTAGCAGGCTTCGGATGAGTTCGATGCTGCCATTTTTAGAACCTCGACCCTCCGCCGCGGCGCCGATGGCAATCGCTGACCCCTGTTGCGTCGATTCTCCTTCGCCTGCGGTAGCAACTGCAGCTTCGATCCAACTTGCTGAAGCGGCTGCGCCGGCGAAGATCAAGGCTTTGGGCTACTTGGCTACCATGGATTGTGGACGCAATCCTCAGGTCGAGGAAGCGATTGTTGCAGCCATGGATGATTCGTCGGAGAGCGTACGATTGGCTGCCGTTCAAGCGGTAGTGACGGCGAGCGAGCGCTGCGGACGTTGTGCATGTCAGTGCGGAGGCTGCTGTACCGTTTCCATTCACAATAAGCTGATGCATTTGGCGTTTAGCAAAGACGAAACCGGTTGCTGGTGTGAGCCTAGTGCGAAAGTCCGGCGAATGGCGAGAATTGCGATGGGTAATTGTCAGCCACGTGAGGTAGTAAACTCGAATGAGGTTCCGTTGGAAATGCCCTCGCCCCAAGCGATTGAAATGGCCCAAATGCCTATTTCGAGACCTTAGGCTGTTGGGGCTGGTTTGCAGAATTGCGACGGAGTTTATCGCGGTAGGGAACGAGCTTTCGTAGGCTTGGTGTGGTATGCTACAACGGCCCCAGCATGCTTGGTTTGGCACACCAAATTCCCGCACGAATGGCATATCGATCTAAGCGTTCCAGTTGAAACTGGGAATGATTTGGAAGCGGCTACCTGACACCCGTTAGAATGCATCAACATGCGAACCGACCCCGCAAATACTGCTCGACCACATAGGCTCTCGAAAACCGCCAATGCGTTACCCTGGGCGCTTTTGGATAGTATGGTAGACGCAGTTTACGTCAAGGATCGAGACGGCATTTGTTTGTATTGCAACGCTGCGTGCGCACTACTGGCCGGCAGAGCGAGAGAGCAGATCGTGGGTCACCCACTGATCGATATCTTTGACGTAGGGTCGAGCGCCGAAATCCATCTGCAGTGCAAGCGAGTTTTAGAGACAGAGCAATCGGAATTGCTCGATGGCTATTTGACTCTTAACGGAGTGCGACGCGCATTTTCGATCGCTACCTCCCTCTATAGAGGGAATGATGGAGAGGTGATCGGAGTCATTGGTATTGCTCGCGACGTGACATTAGAGCGGAGCGCAGAGCTATCCTTAAGGCTGCAGAGCGAAATCCTTGAGATGATCGCAGTAGCAACACCCGTCCATCGCGTCCTTAAGAAAATTGCTTCCGGAATTCAGAGTAACGTCTCGATTTTTTCCTGCGACTTTTTTCTGTACGACGAGAATACCGATCGGTTTCAGTTTGTCGCCTCGGCTGGAGTTCATTCGCAACTCGGCGCCGTTTTTTGTGAATCCGAGTTGAATAGACAAACATCTCCAGTCGCGAGTGCTGTTCGACATGGCACCGATGTATTTACCGACCAACTGGCGAGGGTCGAACCACCAAATCCTTTTTCAGTTGTTGCAATTGAGAATGGCGTCGATAGTCTCTTTGCGTATCCAATTCGTTCAGACAAAGCGGAGGTGCGACAGACTCTGGGGGTGTTGGCTGTCTATAGCAGTGTTCCTACAACGCTAGACCCAACCAGCATTAGGTTCATCGAGATCATGCGGCGATTGGCGTCGATATCGATGGAGAATGAACGGACCCAGCAAGAACTCCGATCCAAAGAAGCGAGGTTTCGACATTTTGTTGACAATACGACGGATGCATTTTTCCTATTGGATGAAAAATCAAACGTGGTCGACGTTAGCAACCGCGCCTGTGAACATCTAGGGTATGTCCGTGAAGAACTCATTGGCGCCCGCCCCGAGCTTTACAATTCCGTCGTCAATGTCGATCAAAATCAAACTCTCTTGGAACAACTCGACGACGGCGGCCGGCTAGCGTTCGAGTCTATCCATACGAGAAAAGATGGAACGCAAGTGCCGGTGGATGTACGGCTCGTTAACTTCGTGCAAGATTCCAAGCGATTCACCATCGGCACGGTACGAGATATCTCGGAGCAGCGGCTCGCGGAAGTGCGATTGCGCAATTCACTGAAGCAATTGTCATCGATCTATAACGCCGCTTGCGATGTTTTGTTTTTGCTTTCCGTGTCGGCAAACGAGACCTACCTATTCGAGTCTATCAACCCTGCCTTTACCACCAATACAGGACTAAAGGAGGGTGATGTTATTGGAAAGCGGTTGGAGCAGATCGTCCCGGATCCAACTGCGCAGGCCATTTTCGATCAGATTCGAATCGCGATCGCTGGCAAGCATGTCGTCAGGTGGGAGGAGCGAACCCCGTTTCCTTCGGGGCTAAGGTTTGGGGAAGTCAGTGTTTCACCCGTTTTTGACGACGAAGGTAACTGTACCCACATCGTTGGGTCCGTGCATGATGTTACCGATCGTAAACGAGCCGAAACCGAAACGTTGGCCCATAAAGATCGACTTCGTGAAAGCGAGAAACGCTTGGCAGAAGCTCAGCGAATCGCAAGAATTGGTAGTTGGATTTGGGACCCTGTCACCGATAAGGTTTCTTGGTCGGACATGGTCTGCGAGTTGTTTGGGATCGATCCCGCGACCGCCCAACCTAGCTTTGAATCGTTCCTTGCGTTGGTGCATCCAGACGATCGGCATATTGCAATCGATCGGGTCTGCAGAATGAGAGCTGGCGATAGCGAATTCGCAAACGACCTAAGATTGATTCGGCCGGATGGTGAGTGTATTTGGATACATAGTCGAGCACGTGCAACTCGCGATTCCAGAGGCAAAATACTGCAGGTAGAAGGTACGGATCAAGACATCACCGAACGCAAGCGGTCCGAAAACGCGATCCGCGAAAGTGAAGAGAGACTGAAAGTCGCGTTGCAGGCGGCAAGCGCGGTTGCCTTTGTGTGGGACGCCAAAAAAGACGAGGTAACACGTTACTATAGTGTGGAGCCATCGCTTCCCGTTAATCCTCACCATCCAGAGAAATCCGCAGACGTGCGATTAAAAGTACATCCCGACGATCGGGCTGTATTCGATGCAAATATCAAGGCGTGTTTAGCAAGTGGGAGCGAATACAGAAGCCTTTATCGAGTAGTGCGTCCGGATGGTTCCATCGGTTGGCTAGAGGAATGGGGGCATCTCGACCGTGATTCAGATAACCAGCCCAACCGTTTGATCGGAATCTCTATCGATGTTACCGAACGAAAGCGAGCTGAGGGGCAGTTGAGGCGGACGTCCAATCTGCTCGAAGCTGTTGTGAGCTCAGCCAACGATGCGATATTCGTGAAAGATCAGCAAGGGAAATACTTGCTGTTCAATCAAGCTGCTGCTCGATACGTGGGGAAAGCTACGCATGATGTTTTGGGATTAAACGATTCACAGCTTTTTGACGAGACGAGCTCGCAAAAGATACGTCAAAGCGACCTGCAAGTGATGTCAACCGGCACCAACGCGTTGTTCGAGGAGATCCTGACCGCAGACGGAATCACTCGGATATTCCAGTCGACCAAAGGTCCATACCGAGATGAATTTGGGAATGTTGTTGGAGTGCTCGGTATATCCCGTGATGTCACCAGCCAGAAGGAATCACAGCGGAAACTAGAGTTAACGCAGTTCAGTGTCGATCATGTGACGGACTCCATCCTTTGGGTCAATTCCGAAGGCGATTTTGTAAATGTCAATGGAGCGGCGTGTCGGCGTCTTGGTTACACCCGCGAGGAATTGATTGGAAAGAATGTTGCCGATATCAGCCTCAACACATCGGCTTATACGTGGGCAGGAATCTGGGAGACAGTGAAAACACAGAGCTTTCTTTCTGCCATCACAAAGCATGTGACCAAGGACGGCAGCATCCTCGATATGGAATTGACTGCGAATTATCTCCGATACGAAGACAATGAAATCATATGCGTTATCGCGCGTGACATCACTCGAAAAGTTCGAGCAGAAAAACGAATCGCAACGCAACATGCTGTTGTTAGCATCCTTTCCCAAGCTAACGATTTGAGTGAGGCAGCGCCGGAATTGCTTGAGACAATTTGTCAAACAGCTGCGTGGGACTGCGGGGAGATCTGGTTGCCTGATCTTGATCAACGCTTCATTACTCGCGTTGGAATGTGGTGCAAAGATACGATGGCCTCGAACTGCTTTTGCGCAGACTCCCCTTCGCCCCGCTTCGAATATGGTCATGATTTGATCGGACGCGTTTGGAAATCGGCAAAGCAAGAATGGATTCCAGACGTTGGCACGCTAGGTGAGTCCAAACGCATTCAGGACCTGCATGATGCAAGCATCAAAAGCATGTTTGCATTTCCAATTATGCTCAATGACCAGATATTGGGGGTCGCGAGCTTTTTGAGCCAGCATGAAAACGAGCCTGACGTCGCTGTTTGCCAAATGTGCGAGAGTATCGGCATTCAGATTGGCCAATTTCTTCAGCGGCACGAAACGGAATTTCGGCTCCGTTTATTCCGCTCCCTCATCGATCAAGCGACCGACTTTATCGAAGTTATCGACCCGGAAACGGGCCGCATTCTTGACGTGAACTTGAGGTGCTGCGCTGCACACGGTTATAGCCGCGATGAATACCTCAACCTGCACGTCTCGCAAATTGGCGAAACAGTATCTCGATTCAACGCTATCGATTCGGTGATCGAGGAGTTGCGACGAAAGGGGAGCGTGATGCTTGAGAGCAAGCGTCGGAGAAAGGATGGATCGGTGTTTCCTGTTGAAGTTAATGCGAACTTGATTCGACTGGAACGCGAGTACATCGTTACGATCGTCCGTGATATTACTGGGCGACTGCAGATGGAGGAGAATATGAGGCAATCTCACAAGATGGAGGCCGTTGGTCAGCTTGCCGGAGGCGTAGCACACGATTTCAATAACCTGCTTACCGTGATCAATTGCCATACAGAAATGTTGCTTTTGAAAGCCGCTACTAAAGATTCCAACCGGGAGCATTACCTCAGTATTCAGCATGCAGGTCAACGCGCTGCAGATCTCACTGCTCAGTTGCTTGCTTTCAGCCGCAAAACGTTCATCGAACCAAGAATTGTCAATTTGAATGTCATCGTAGAAGCGGCCAACCGACTTCTTTCGCGATTGATACGTGAAGACATTAGCCTTGAGTTGCATCTTGACCCGTCGCTCTGCCATATCAAAGCGGACCCTGGCCAAGTCGAACAGGTATTGGTGAATTTGGTTGTCAATGCACGGGATGCTATGCCCCACGGCGGCAATCTCAAAATCAAAACATGCAACCTGGTTGAGTATCCTAGTCAAGGAAATTCGCACGATCATGAACATGGTGAGATGTACGCATGCCTGGAGGTTTCCGATACTGGGTTGGGAATGTCCGATTCCGTGAAGAGCCGAATCTTCGAGCCGTTTTTTACGACCAAAGAGCTTGGCAAAGGGACTGGGCTAGGGCTTGCCGTTGTCCACGGCCTCATGGCGCAATGCGGTGGTCATGTTCGTGTTACGAGCACCATCGGAGTTGGAACGACTTTTCTCCTGATGTTTCCCGTCACGCAGGCTACTGGAAGCGCGACTGCAGGTATCGCGCTCAATGAATCCGAACATGTGGGGGGCTGTGAAACCATTTTGGTGGTTGAAGACGACATTTCCGTTCGGGAAATCGTGCGTAACGTCCTGGAATCTCAAGGCTTCCAAGTTTTGGTAGCCGAAACAGGTGTAAAAGCGTTGCAACTCATGCAAGCTGGATCGCAAGAAATACATCTCGTCGTTTCCGATGTAGTCATGCCGGAGATGGGAGGGAAGCAATTGGCGCAGGAGATTCGTGCAAGAAGGCCTGGCCTTCATACGCTATTCATGAGCGGATACACTGACGATACGGGTGCCGATCTCGGACTGGGCGAATCGGGGGACGAGTTTCTACAGAAACCGTTCACACCTGCTTCGCTGGTACAAAAAGTGAGATCAATACTTGATCGAGAACCGAGGACGCGTCGCTAGCCCTGGTTTGCAAGAATACGCATGATGGCGGTTTGCAAATCGGATACGGATAATGGTTTGGCAATCAACTCGAGCACATTCAGTTCTTTTGCTTCTGATTGCAATCGGTCATCAATCAATCCCGAGGTCAGCGCGATGCGTGCTTGCGGGTGTATGCTGCGAATCTCTTTAATCACATCAAGGCCCGATCGCCCAGGCATGTTCTGATCGATGATCAGCAAGTCGAAGCTTTCCGGAGCTCGTCGGAACGCCTCAATCGCTTCCGTCTGATTGTCAAATCCAATCGGGTGAAATCCAAAATGTCGCAGCAACATGATGAGCGAATCCAGAACCGGCTTCATATCGTCCAGGCATAGGATGCGTTGATGCTTTTTCGGCCCGCTTTCAGTACTCATTGCCTCAAT
>CAIXME010000975.1 GCA_903920425.1 uncultured Pirellula sp.
GCTCTGGCAATAATCGGAATGGTTCGGATTCGAATTTTGATTAACAATGACAAAATTCGTCGACCGCTTCATCCGATCCAATACTTTGCGTTTTACCCAACAGAAAGTGGCGCACACATTTAATGCGAGTTCCAATTGTTCGGTGCTCTCCAGTCGCCCCAATCTGCCGCCGTGCCATCGAGCTATCACCTTGAAGGTAGACGTCGCGTTCATGACTTCCAAATCCACTTGAGTGATCGGAGATTCAGTTCAAACTCGCTTGTGTTCTCCTCATGTATCTCGACTCCCTTTTTCGATTTACAAATCTCGCCGTGAGTCACGACCAATCTATGCTCGTCCATGAGCCGACATTTGTGCTTGTATATCCAACCTGGATTGTCTCCTGTCGTTCGGACTGCCTCCAATGACCATGTTTTTATACTAAGGCGGTAAACTGGTGTTTCACCATAACGTCGAGTACCCGCATAGCCAAGGCTACCGATGATATAGATGAATTCACCGACAAGAGTTGCGGAATGGAAATCTGTCGGAGCGAATAAATCCTTAGGGTAGCCATAGATTTTGAACTTTCCTTTGGTGTCGTGCACGATGACATCGTTGTAGATATAGAAATCAGGATCGTAGTAGTCCTCATGTTCTCCCGCGATCTGCACGAATCTTCCATCCGTCAATTTTGTAAACGACATTCCATATCGATCGAAGCACCAAATAGGATGACTCATACTGTCATGGGGATCGAACTGAATACGAGCTCGATAGGTGTTGCAGCCACAACGGATCATTGCCTTCCAGAATTGCACTTCCATCAACTCAGGATTGGTATCGCCGAATCTCGGGTTACAGCCTGAACGATAGTCGTCGACAGTGCAGTCAATTTTGTCCTGATCCGTGAAACCTAACAGCGCACGTTTTGACTTAGTACTTAGATCGGAAATATCTTCGCCTGCATCTTCGAGCATTCTCAGAGTCTTGGATTCGGACGTAACGGACATCGCATTGCTACCATATTGGTCTTTATGTCCCGGATTCGCGCCGGCACTCAGTAGCTTACTTAGGCAGTCAACTTGACTCGATCGCGCAGCGGCTATGATAGCGGTTGTTCCGGAGTCGTCGGTTGCCTCCAGTGTTGCACCGTTTGCAATCAACCAAGTGAGCATTTCTACGTTTCCTCGCTCAGCACAAATCATCAACGCTGTCTCACCTCCACGAACTGGCGCATTGATATCGACACCTCGACGCAAGAGCATTTTGGCTTTTTCGAGATGGGGGCCAAAAGCTGCAAGATGCCATGCTGATCTTCCATAGGGATCGCAGTAACCTAAATCCTTCTCATCGTTTAGAACAGCCTGAAACTCGGCATCTGTTCCCCAAACCAAGGTCTTCATCAGATGGTTCCAACCGAGAGCTAGCTCATGCGCGCCTAGATCCAGCAAGCACTTTACAGCGTCAAAGCGGCCAAAGCGGGAAGCCACGCTAATCGGTGATTCGCCATAAGCAGACTCTGCATCCAGATCTGCTCCGTTAGCATGAAGGAACTGAAGCATGTTGGAAAGATCTTCGCTGTCATAAAGCCCATAAATACAATGGACAATGATCGAGTAATTTCCACTACTCAGGTAGCGAATGTCGGCCCCGGCGTTTAGAAGCAATTGAACCTTTGCAATACTTCCCGACGACGCGGCCAAGCCGACAGCATACTTCTTGCCTTCAGAGACGGGTAGATTTGGGTCCGCACCTGAGTCAATCAATAATTTGAGAACCCCAGTGGTTGCTTTGGTGCTTTGAGATGCATAGGCAAGTGCCGTCATTCTATTGTGATCAAGCTCGTCAACCGAACACCCAATACCAATCAATCTCTCGAGTTGTTCGCAGTTTCCATCCTTCGCGGCTTCATGGAGATCCAATTGTCAAATTCCTTTAATACAGTTGTTTTTCAATGGAAGAGTCTCCATGAAGCAACAATACTCGCGAGCTGGAAATGTGCCCAGCTGGTGTTGAGTTTCAGTGGCATAGGCTTCCAGCCTGTGATTCGTAGGATTTGTTGTTTACCACAGGCAAGATGCCTATGCCACTAAGACAGTTCAATCGCTTCGACTTCAGTGACGAATCGCTGGTTGCCTTCCGTCTGGAACGCACCGATCAAGTTGAGCAGCGGGGGCAACCAAATAAACTATCAGTACGTCGTCCATCCACCGTCCGTAGCATAGATGCCGCCTGTAAAATTTGACGCTTCATCGGATAGCAAGAATAGCATCATCGAAACCTGCTCAGCAACCGTTGCAGGTCGCTTCTTCGAGTCGGTGTACGATAGCAGGCTGTCGATCTTGATACGGCCCATCCCAACGCCCGAATTGGCTTTTGCGGCTTCCGCGACGAGTATGCCCGCACGCTCCACCATCGGAGTATCCGTTGCTGCCATGTTGACCGAATTGACTCTAATGCCGTAGGGCGCATAGTCCACTGCTGCGTTCTTGGTAAGTCCGTTGACTGCATGTTTACTTGCAACATAAGCAGGATTGCCTGCCAGGCCTGTCATACCAGCAATCGACCCAACGTTTACGATGGCACCTCCCGTACCTTGAGCTAATAACTGTTGCAACTCCGCTCGCATGCTACGGAATACACCGGTCGCATTCACTCGCAGAACATTATCCCAGTATGAGTCGCTCGCTTCATGAATTGGTGCAAAGATCAGTTCCTTTTGCTTGGCGTAGTTTGGCGCGTCGCCTGAGAACACACCGTCCATGACTCCTGCGTTGTTAAGCGCCAAATCAAGGCGCCCGAAAGTGTCGACGGCAGTCTTGACCATCCGCTCACAAACGGCTGTCTCGGTGATATCTCCGTATACAAATGTCGCCTTGCCTCCGGCGTCTTTGATCCCTTGTATGGTCGCTGCGCCCAAGTCTTGAATCCAATCCACACCGACAATGTTTGCCCCTTCTCTTGCTGCTCGGACGGCGGCAGCTGCACCCATGCCTCGAGCGCAACCTGTGACGATCAGAGTCTTCCCTTTGAAACGGTCGGATAGGAAGTAGTCCATAGGAGTCGGAGCAATGTCCTTAGCGCCGATTCCTTTAGCCCGTACGTTGGTCTGCTGCGCGTTTGCAGAGGTCGTCGCTGCGGAACCTGCGGCAATAGCGACAGCTGATCCTGTTGCGATTTTGAGAATGTCTCTTCGTTCCATGTTGTCATCTCATGTTGTAAATAGATTAGTTCGGTATTAGAA
>CAIXME010000976.1 GCA_903920425.1 uncultured Pirellula sp.
CAAGTTACCAACGTACATCACGATCAAGGATGTAAAGAAGCGCTGGGGGTTGGGACAAGAAGACGTATTCCCGGTGACCCAGTTTGAAAAACTATGGGGGGATATGAGCACGTTGGCGGATGTGGCATGCGAGTACATCGCAGTGGATACTATGCGAGGGCAGCAGATGAAGGAACCGGGCCAACTCGATGGTTGGGTGCGGGATGGATCCGCTGCTTTCGATGATGACCTGTGCAAGTGGTCCCGATGACGATCCACTTAACCCAAAAGGGATGGGCTTGTTAGCCGATTTGTTCCAGCAGCTTGTCTAGTCGCTTGGGGGAAACGCTAACTCGCGTACCGAGCTGCTGTGCGTACAACGACACGCGTAGCTCTTCGATCAGCCAACGGAATTCAAGCAGTTTGCCCATCGGCTCCAAGCGAATGGCTGTGTGCCCGTTGGTAGTTTGGATCGTAGATGGTGACGGCTGCATCGCCGTGAGCCGGCTATGGTATTCTTTCCAATACTTGGTCACGGTGGCCTCGATCTGCAGGTCTTTTGCCGGGCCTGTGGATTTCAATCGATCGAGTCGGAACGCGACCGCTTGAAGATATCGAGGGATCTCGCGAACGAAACACCATGGCGTGTAGTATGCCAATGACTCATGAAACAGATGGGTTAACTGGTCTCGAATCCCGCTGACATTGGAAGCCCACGTCGCTGGTGTTTTTTCTATTACGGCCCGCACTTTGTGGTTGGCTTCGGCAAATTTCGGTAGCCAACGCCCGACCTCAGCCGCTGCACCGGCTATCTTTTCGATACGTTTGATGCGGCTGATCTCGAACTCGACTTTCGTTCGAAAGATTGGCGACACTACTTCTGCGTTCCAGTTCGTGTCAACAAAAGCCAGCCTCGCGATCAGTTCGCTCACCACATCGCGCAGTTTGTCGCCTGCAAAGCGATCCGATAACCATAGCGAGGACGAGGACCATTGCGGCAAGAATTGGATCTGGCTTCGAATTTCTCGTCGCTCCATTTTGCTCAACAGACCGATCACGCCGCGCCGTAGCATCAGCTCAGCGTACTGTTCGTGATCTACCAAATCCGTACGGTACTTTTCCTTTTCCAAAAGCAAGATGGGATAGCGATTCATACGAACGCCACCGCGAGTCTCAATCACGGTTTTCGGGAGAGATTCGATGTCCCACGAATCCATGCTCGCTCTGGTCCAATCGTACGAAGTAGCGACAATGGCTACGGTCGATGCGGTGGCCCCTGCAGCAATCGGTAGCGGTGTCTGCTGCAGTTCGCTTAAATCTCGGCTTGCCCGGATCGCCTTACCTTGATCATCCACCATCTCGACGCGCATCCGCAGGTGCTCTGGTACGCTGGTGAGATCGAAATCGGACTGCTTGACCGGTTCTCGAATGAACTCGGTCAAAACCTCGCAAACGGATTTCCAAAACGGTGCCTGCTGCGATTGCCGTTGAACGAGTTTAGGCAACAGCATACGTACGGTGTCGGGGACAGGGACCAGCTGGCGTCTAAGTCGCTTGGGCAACGATTTTATGAGGCAAGTCAGCTTTTCTTCTAGCAGACCTGGGACCAACCATTCGAGCCGTTCGTTTTGCAGTTGGTGAACGATGGCCCGAGGGACTACCACGCTGACACCGTCGGATTGATCGCCAGGTTCATAGCGATATTGCAATGGGAATTGACTTACCCCCATCGCCAATTTGCTAGGATATTGCTCCTCGATCTCATCTCGATCGACATCCACATCGATAGCGTCCCAGCTCAAGTAGGGAGACGGTTTTGCGTCGATGCTAGTGGTGGATGTTGATGGCGTCGGAGGCGATGGTACACGCGAGGCTTGTGTTGCGGGACGTGGGGCAGGTCGGTTGGGATCGCTTGCCTGTTTTGGAGGAGTCAGAGAGCGGTCCCATTTTTCGAGCGTTGCTCTGTCGACAACTTCCGTGGGAATGCAGGTGCGATAGAAATCGGTTAAGACATAGGGATCGATCACTAAGTCTCGGCGTCGCGTTTTGTCCCCAAGTGCTTTCACTTGTTCAAGAAACGCTTGGTTGTGTTGCCAAAAGCGAGCGCGTGAAACGAGTTCGTTCTCTGCAAGTCCCGTTTCGATAAGCAATTTGCGAGCGAGAGCGGGATCGATCGGTGCGAGCGGGACTGAGATGCGAGGCGAAATGAGCAATCCGTAGAGTGTTCCGCGACGCATTACCAATGCGCTACCCTGCTTCTTGCTAAAGTGAGGCTCGTCGAAGCTGTATTTGATCAAGTGCAATGCGAGCCGCTCGATCCATTCAAAATCGATTTTGGCTACGGTTCTTGCGTAGCGTTGTGTGGTCTCCAGTAGTTCGCCCGCGACAATCCATTTCGGCCGGCTTTGCTTTAAGCCTGAGCCCGGCCAAATTTGAATTTCGAGTCCTTGCGCTCCTTTGTATTTTCCGACATCCTCGAGCATTGCAATATTCGAGAGGAGTCCACTTAGGAGCGAGGAATGGAGGGCCTCGTAACCGGGGATCGAGGCAATCGATTTTTGGTCCACCGTTCGCTGTCCCGTAGACTTACCGGCCGCCATTGTGCCAGCATCTGCGTTTCTGCCAGAGGGGCTATTGGGACGTTGCGGACGATGATTGGAAATGGATTCGTTCTGTGACGACTGCTCTGGATCCATGGGTGGCAATTGGACCAGTCGCTTGCCGAGATGCAAATTCATTTCTTTGCATTGCTCTAGTAACTGGCGATGTACGTCCGCCCATTCCCGCATGCGAACCAGTGA
>CAIXME010000977.1 GCA_903920425.1 uncultured Pirellula sp.
AAGCCCTCGATGGAATATCTAATCGAGCCAATGGCCAACTCTACAAAGGAAAACGCACTCAGATCGGCTGGACTGCGAAAGAGGTCGTGTTGCCGACGATTGAAGGAAGCCGAGCGAGTGGAGCAATCATCAAGGTGGCTGGTTTGACCGGTCGCATTCGTGGGATGAAGTTCAAACGACCCGATGGGCGCACGGTGAGACCGAGTTTGGTTGTGCTCGACGATCCGCAAACGGACGAGTCGGCGCGATCGCTTTCGCAATGCGTCAATCGGGAAAGCATTCTCGCCGGCGCGGTTTTGGGACTTTCTGGTCCTGGCAAGAAAATCTCAGGCATCATGCCTTGTACGGTCATTCGCCCAGGTGACATGGCCGACAATATTCTCGACCGAGACAAGCACCCTGAATGGAATGGTGAGCGCACGCGGATGGTCTATGCGTTCCCAACCAATGAAACGCTGTGGCTACGCTACGCCGAGATCCGAGCCGAAGGAATGCGCAACGGAGATGGCGGCGCATCGGCTACCGAGTTTTATCGGGCCAATAAAGACGCGATGGATGCGGGCTCGAAGATAGCATGGCCCGAGCGATTCAACCATGACGAACTTTCCGCCATCCAGCACGCGATGAATCTCAAGCTTCAAGACGAAGCGGCATTCTTTGCCGAGTATCAAAACGAGCCGCTGCCCGCGGAAACGATCGTCGATGGGATGCTGACCGCCGATGAAGTTGCTCGTAAATTTAATCGTTTGGAACGTAGTTGTATTTCTGTGGGTGCAAATCATCTCACTGCCTTCATCGATATTCAGCAGAAGTTGCTCTACTACCTGGTCGCAGCGTGGGAGGATGATTTCACCGGATACGTCGTTGACTACGGTTGCTATCCCGACCAACATCGCAACTACTTCACACTGCGTGATGCAAGGCATACGCTCGTGACCGAGGCCGAAGGAACCGGGCTTGAGGGATCAATCTATGCGGGGCTTGACGCGTTGACTTCAAAATTGCTCGATCGCGAGTGGCAACGCGATGACGGAGCTGCGATGAAGATCGGACGTTGTCTCATCGACGCGAACTGGGGCCACTCAACCGACGTCGTGTACCAATTCTGCCGTCAATCGATACACGCCGCTGTGGTAATGCCGATCCACGGTCGATTCGTCGGCGCATCAAGTATGCCGTTCAGTGAATACAAACGCCGACCAGGAGACCGAGTCGGTCTCAATTGGCGAATACCAAACGTTCATGGCAAAAGAGCGATTCGCCACGTTGTATTCGATACGAACTGGTGGAAATCATTCGTTCATGCTCGTCTAGCAGTTGCGATGGGCGATCGGGGTTGCCTATCGATCTTCGGCGACAGCCAAGAAACGCACCGTATGCTCGCCGAACATCTGACTGCCGAGTACTTCATCAAGACCGAAGGACGTGGACGTTCGGTGGACGAATGGAAGCAACGGCCAGAGCAGCCCGACAACCACTGGCTCGATTGCCTCGTCGGAACGGCAGTGGCCGCGTCAATGCAGGGATCGGTCCTATTCGGAACCGACAGCGTGAGGGAACACAACTCGGCTCGAGTCAGCTTCAAGGATATGCAACGTCACAAAAGGCGATAAGTTATGTTCGATCCGATCATTAATCCTCAATTTACTACCTTACGTGAACTTTGCTTGCTAAACCGTGTCCAGTTGCAAAAGCAGGGGAATTTATGGACGAAGACGAAGCACCAAGAAAAACTAGGCCTTCTTTCTCAAAAGAACTGTTTGCTCGGTGGCAAATGGCGCATAGAGGAAGTGGGATGGCGGAGGACATGTCAAACCCTGTTTGGGAATGGATGTTCAGAGGGCGAATTGATCCCTACCATGCAAATCGCATTTTCGAG
>CAIXME010000978.1 GCA_903920425.1 uncultured Pirellula sp.
ACAGGCGAACCGTTCCTGCGCATCAGCGAGTTGGGATCAACTTGAATGGTCGTCGTTCTCATCCCGTTGTTGCTGTTCGTCGAGTGAATTCCGTTGCTGATTCCGTCGGCGCCAGGCACGAACGATCCAGGTCGGACGTTGGCTGCTTGTTTTCTCATATCGATGATCTGGCCAGGCAGCGCGGTCGGGATCACCGCAGAGGTTTGTTGAATCACCCCTTCGTTTGGATTGTGTTCTTTGCCCGGCAAGTTGAGGTTGGCGGCAGCCCCACGAATCAAACGTCCTTCTTTGGTCAAGAAGGTCGGAATGAGCATGATCTTCTTCTGAGGGCCGTATGCTTCGTCCCATGGGATCCAAACACTATAGGATGCGCCCAAGTCCCCTTCGGTGAAGTGCGTTGTAAACTGCTCAGCGGTGAATCGAAAGCGTTTATCCGCAAGGTTGAGGTCTTCGGTACCTTTTACCTTGAAGGTGTCGTCGAAACCGTAGACCACCAAGTCGCCATCGACTGGAATCGCCTGTGTCTTTTCGTTGTAGAAATAGAACCGTCCGCCGAAGCCGCGAGTCGGTGGCTTGCCAGCCAGTGTAAGAATGTCGCTAGTCCAAGTCACGTTCATGCTCTGAGGAATTTGGTATTCCTTTTTCTTGAAGCTGAACCAGGACTGAGAGTCCTTTTTCTTTTTCTTGCTAGCGGCAGAACCCGAGGTGAACGACTCACAGCCCACCGAAGCAAAGCAGATTGCGATCGTGGTGCAAAGCAAAAGATACTTGGACGAGCGTTTCATTTTGTGCGTTTCCATGTCGCGTCGATGCGTCGAACCTAGTGAAGTTCCGTTTGATACACTTTGAGAGATACGCATCCTGCGTACCTTGGCCATTGCAGGAGTTCCGACAATGGCTTTGCAATCGCGTTCGTTGTTTTTGGCTCGATGCTTTTTTAGGAGCATCAAGCCGATTCGGCATCGCGAGGATCCGGATTACCGACCATTCGCAACGCGAGCTGCCGGTTGCGAAATCGGCTGATACGATGCTGGTGCAACACCATAGGCACCCTGCTGGATTCCTGGCTGGAATGACGAGTTCTGAATCGGTGATGCAGAGTTGACGGCAGGTGGAGCTTGATCACCGTTCTGATTGATCAGGGTGCGAGCACCATTGACGTTCGATCGCACTGGAGCATTCATCGAGTAGCCATCACCCGTTTCGTACGCAGGATCAACTGGAGGTGGAGCGTTGTTCATGAGTTCAGGCTCACCGATGATCATGTCCCTAGGTGCATACCGTGGATCGCGTTCAACGGTTGGTTGCAAGTCAGGGTAGATCACAGGAGATGCGGCAGGACCCCAAAGACCATTTCCTGGCGAGAGTCCGACGTCACCATGGATGTTGAGCACGTCGGCCAAGCAGTAGCTCATTCGCGACGATTCGACTTGTTTGATCATCTCCAGCTTTTCTTCGTTGTTGTAGTTGATGATCCGAGGAGTCATGACTACAAGAAGTTCGGTTCGGCTTTCGGATTGGCTATCGAATCGGAACAGAGCACCAGCAAAGGGGATGTCAGCCAACCATGGAATACGTCGCGATCGCGTGCTACGTGTCTTGGTGATCAGACCTGACAAGACAACGGTTTGCCCATCGTATGCAGTAACCCGCGTTTGAGCTTGCGTGGTATTGATGACTGGCGAGCGAACCGTTTCACCGTTTGGACCAAAGCCAATAGGTACACCGGAATCGGTTGGGCCAAGGCTGGACCGCGTTACGGCGACGATCATATTGATCAATCCGTCTTGGTTAGTTCTAGGTTGAATCTGCATGATCAAACCGACTGGTACGTCCGTAACGGACTGTTGCGAAATACCTGCCGTTACCGTCGTTCCGCCCAGTCGAGGCACCTGCTGTCCAACTTGTACCGAAGCGATATTGTTATCGATGGTCATCAATTGTGGACGGGACAGGATCTGAACGCGGTTAGCATCTTGGAGAGCACGGAATAACATGCTGACCGATTCGCTACCTGCTGCGAGCACAAGACCGCCGTAACCCAAGGTTGAGTTAGATCGTCCGAGAGCGAACCCCGAAGAACCTTGACCAGCCACATTTTGTGTTCGTCGCTGTTGAGCCGCTGGTGTAGTAGCGGACAACGGGTTGATCACGTTGAATCCAGGACTTCCTAGAGTACCACCGCTTGCACTGTTCCGATCGAACAAAAGCGAGTCTTGCAGACCAAATTCGGTACCGAGATCGAAGTTGTCATCCAAGGTTACTTCCGCGATCAGGATTTCGACAGCGATCATCGGTTGTTGACGGTCAAGTCGTTCGATCACTTCTCGAATCTGCGGTAAGTATCTCGGCATCGCACTGATGATGAGGCTGTTGGTAGCAGGTTCGGCAACCACAAACACTTCGCGTTCGATACGTTCGTTGACGCTGAATACCTGGCCAGTCGCTTGTCCAGCTTGAACAGGAGGCGAGATATTGTTGAGCGTTGTACGCTGCGAGGTAATCAGGGAGGTAATCGCAGCGGCAACGTCGGCAGCCGCGCTGTTCCTCAACCAAATCACTTCCGTGATACGTTGACGAGCGTTGTCTTCGTCCAATCGCAACAACAGTACTTCGATCACTTCCAGATCCGATTGCGATCCAGACACAATGATGGAATTGGTACGCGTTTCGGTAGCTATACGGAGAGGAACCAGCGAGCTGTCTCCTCCAGCGGTCAATCCACCAGCGTTAGCGAACCCGAACAATCCACCGAGTCCGTTGTTGTTGGTCTGAGTATTGGTACCAGTTGTCGGGAGACCGAAGGCTTGTTGCAATGTCGTTGCAAGGCTAGACGCATCCCCGTTGATCACTTCGAATACTTTGATCCGAGCGTCGACACTCGGTGGCATATCCAACTGATCGATCAGAGCTTTGATCAGCGGCATGCTCTTGGACGGAGCTCGAACGATCAGCGTGTTGGTACCTGGATTGCTCGTCACAACCACACCAGAGAGCAAACCCGAATCCACGGGCGAGCCATCTTTTCGTGTGATGATAGATAGCCGGCTGTTTGGAATGTTAGCTCGCGACGAGCTGGAGTTATTTCCGCCTTGTTGCTGTTGTTGCTGTCCACCGCCGGTGGTGGAGTTCGACTCGCCGGTGATCGCGGATTGGAGAATCGGTTGCAATTCGGAGGCCACGGCGTACTTGATCGAAAATACTTTGATCTCGCTCTCGGCTGGGCTCGAGTCGGTATCAATTTCTTTGACAAGACGAGCAACTTCTGCCTGGTCTCGCGGCGAAGCTTGAACGATCAGGGAGTTCGTTCGGTAATCCGCGACCGCTTTGATACGTGGATTCAGAGCGTTGCTGGAGGTCGTCGTATTTTGGTTAGCAGTCGTGGTGGTATCGCCAAAGAAATTCTTGATCAACGTTTCCGCATCGATGGCGGATGCATTTACAAACTTGTAGACGCGTAGTTGGCTGTTTGGTTCGATGGGTTGGTCCAGCTTGCCGATCAGCTCTTTGATGCCGACGAGCGCTTCCGGGCGACCGATTAACAATAGCGAGTTAGGCTGTCCCAGTGCGGTGATGCTGACTTGCCCTTGTCGCTTCGAGAACACCTCGTCATTCAATTCCTTGATGATCACGCCGAGAGCTTGGCTGTTAACGTGTTTGAGAGGATACAGCTCAATCTCAGGTGCCGTATCGACGCTTTGTTTCTTGATTTGCTCGATAACTTCCAGAACGCGTTGCACGTCTTTCTTGCTACCCTTGACGATCACGAGTCCCATTTCAGGAACGAAAGAGATATCCACATCGCCGATCAAACCGCTTCCGGTAGACAATCCCTCGGGAGTACCGATCGCAGTTGCTGGAGCGTCGTCACCCACGCCTGGCGGCGTCATACGGGCAGCTCCGGTCGCCTGGTCTTCTTGGGCTGGCTGTTGGTAGGACGCGAGCTTCACCAGCTTGATGGCGCGTTCGATGCGTTCCGGAGTAGCTGGTGTGATAGGAACAATTTGCGTTGGCCTGGCCGGATCCGCTTGCCCGATATCGATGGCGGTTACTACTTGTGTCCAAGCCATCACGTTGGATGGTGTTCCTTGCAGTCGCACTTCGTCGTTTCGACGGTCGACTTGCATGACTTCTTGAACAGAGTCTTTGTTCACCAGTTTCAGTTGCGCGAGCTCACCGTTGTTGCTCGTGGTGATGGTGAGACGAGGACCAGCCAAACGGCCGATAGCGTCTTCGAGTTCTCGCCATGTCGTTCGTTGGAGTTTGTATTGGTTTTGCTGGATTTGGCTTGGAACAACGTTGCCTCGAGCGTCCATGTTGAGGCTACCAACTTGCTTGCGCACGGCTTCTACCGCTTGCGCGATTTGGCGTTGGGTTGCTTCAGGAGCCAGGACCATCAGCCTACCGCTGTTGGGCTCATTGGTGATCCGCACCCGTTTATCGGCGCCGAATTGGAGCTGTAGCTTTGCACCTACATTCCCGACGTGCTCGAGGGGAACATCATAGATTTGAAGCCTTGCATCCACACTTCCAGCCGTGACGCTCAGTGGCTGATTCGGAGCAGCAGGCGTTCCGGCAGGGGCGGGCAACTGAAACGATTGAACTGCAGTGTTGGCGGGTTGTTGAGCATAGCCCGGCTGGGAATGGGCTAAAAACGGTATGAGGATTCCAGACGCTAGTGTAAGGAGATACCGCGAATTCTGATAGGATTTACGTGATTTCACGAGCCAATTCCCTTGAGCAGGTGTCGGGCGGTCGAAATGACGCTAGCCCGCTGTCTTGGGATAATCGGTATTCCAGGAACAGACTCTTCAGTCAAAAAACACGACCGAGCCGTTAAAGATTAACAAAACGGTAGAAACTCTCATTCGGTGCGGATGGACAAAAGTGCAGTGGTTCACCGGTATTCCGCGATACCCGCTAGCCAGGTTTACCAGGTTTAGCCATAATCTCACGGTTTCCAGATCTTTCGATATCACTGACTGCACCGATCGAGGAAACAACGACAATGGACGACAAGCTCGCCTACCAAGGAATCACTTTTGATGATGTCCTGCTCGAGCCACGCTACAGCGAGGTTCTTCCCTCCCAAGTTGACGTAAGTACCCAGCTAACGGCGTCAATTCGATTACCGATTCCGTTTCTTTCCTCTCCGATGGACACCGTGACAGAGAGCCAAATGGCGATCGCCTTGGCCAAGGTCGGTGGTCTAGGGGTCATCCACAAGAACATGAGTGTGGAATCCCAGGCAGAAGAGGTCACCAAGGTAAAGCGGTCGGCAAACGGCATCATCATCGATCCGGTGACCCTACTCCCTACGGACAGTATTGCTACAGCACAGGACGTCATGCGTGCCCAAAACGTATCCGGGATTCCTATCGTGGAGTCCTCGGGGCGATTGGCTGGCATTCTCACGCGCAGAGACCTCAGGTTCCTTGAATCCTCCGAACTACCCATCTCCTCCGTTATGACGAAAGAGAATTTGGTAACGGCTCAGGGGAATGTAACGCTTGCGGAAGCTGAGCGAATTTTAACGGATAAAAAGGTGGAGAAACTTTTACTGGTTGACGATGAATACAAACTAACGGGTTTGATCACGATCAAAGACATCGACATGACCAAGGGTTTCCCTGACGCGTGCAAAGACGAGTTGGGCAGATTGAGAGTCGGTGCTGCGATCGGAGTTTTCGATTTCCAGAGAGCGGAAATGTTGATTGGTCGCGGTGTCGATGTCCTCATCGTTGACAGTGCGCACGGTCATTCTGCCAATGTGATTGAAACGGTCAAGCAACTGAAGCGTCAGTGGTCGATCGACGTGATTGCCGGCAACGTAGCAACGTTTGAAGGTGGTCGCGATTTAGCGAAAGCTGGCGCGGATGCAGTAAAGGTTGGAATTGGTCCAGGTTCCATCTGTACAACCCGAGTTATTTCCGGAGTCGGTGTCCCGCAAATCACCGCGATTTATCAAACCACCAAAGCTTGCCAGCAGGCCGGCATACCAACCATTGCTGACGGAGGGATTCGTTTCAGTGGTGACATCACCAAGGCGCTCGTAGCGGGTGCTCAATGTGTCATGATTGGTAGCTTGTTTGCAGGGTTGGCCGAAAGTCCCGGTCGCACCATCCTCTACCAAGGTCGAACATTCAAGGCCTACAGAGGAATGGGGTCGCTAGGAGCGATGGTCAAAGGTTCCAGTGAAAGGTACCGTCAAGGCACACAAGACCAGCTTTCCAAGCTGGTACCTGAGGGTGTCGAGGGACGGGTGCCGTTTAAAGGACCCTTGGCGGATTATGTTTATCAACTGGTTGGCGGGTTGCGAGCTGGTATGGGTTACTGCGGTGCCCAAACTATCGAGCAGCTTCGCAGGGATGCACGTTTTATCCAGGTCTCGGCCGCAACGGTTCGTGAGAATCACCCCCATGACATTGCCATCACGCAAGAAGCGCCAAATTATAGCTCGGAACTCTCGAACTCGACTGACAACTAGTCGAAGCGAATCGTATGCCTCGTCGCATGCATGGCTTCAGCAGTCGATTCGCATGTCTCTCCAAATTGCCGCTGGTATCAGCGGCATCGTTACCATCGCAAGCGCGACGTCGTTCGCACAGCAGCCACCAGCTTGGTCGCCGCAACCGTTTGCGAAACCTGCTCAGCCCGAAGTTGCGAGCTCGGAAGCTCCCATTCCGCATAACAGCTTGCGAGCAGAAAAGCCTGCGGCCGAAGAGCCAGTTGTTTTGCGATGGAAGCCAATTAGCAAAGAAAAAACACCTGCCAGCGAAAAGAGTTTCGCTCAGTCGTTCGACAATGCATCTCGTCAGCAAATAGAAGTTAAACCGCAGGGACGAGCCACCGATACGGCCGTGATTCGGCAGCCGCAATCGGTTTCTACCAAGCCTCCAGCAACCACGGATGAGCGAACAGCTGTGGAGCCTCGCAGCGGATTCCAAACCACAATTGCACGGACTACGCCTAGCTCGACGATTCAGCTTGCGTCTTACACAAATGAATCCGTTGAGTCGGTTGCAAAGCCTGTGTCGCAGGCATCAAACGGGGTTTGGTATGATCGATCCAATCCGTCAACCGACGCGCATTCCCAAGGAGATCGCCTGGTTCTCGGTGCTCCAAATGGGAACACCATGGCAAGCCAAGATCACTCTGCCACGCAGAACGCTCAGACGCGTCAAATGATTCAGAAAGCACGCTTCCAGGAAGCTCAAGGCAATCCATTAGAGCTTGGCAACCAACTCG
>CAIXME010000979.1 GCA_903920425.1 uncultured Pirellula sp.
CTTCATGAGGCGTTGCTGACCAGATTGCAACCGGTTGTCCTTGGTCTGATTCGCGATAGCGAATTCGAAATAGTTTCCCTTTCCCTGACGGCCCCGATCCCCAATCCGGAGCGCCACTATGACAAGCAACAAGCAAGTCTCCTTTGGGCGACAGACAGCAATCAACCGTGAGCATGCTCAAGCAACCAATCAGTTCATTGGTCGCAATGTACTCCCCCTCCGTATCACGAATCAATTGCGTGCGATAAAGCTTGCCTCGCGACTGACCACACACAAAAACATCGCCACGCCAACTTGACGGCCCAAAGATCGGACCGCTTGGAGACAAGGGCAAATTAAACGCGAGCCCACACGTGGACTGATGTTGAGGTCGGTAGTCGAAAAGACTTGGTTCATCGAAAACATAAGGTAGGTGTTTGGGATGTCGAGGTGGAAAACCATAGTGGCGTGATGGTTGAATATGGAGCAATTCATCGAAGGGGTTCCCATTAGGAAGCCACGTCGCTCCTTCTTGTTCGGTGGCAAACAACTCATTGTGTTCGTCAAAGCCTAGTCCGATCGTGAAGCGAATGCCGGTGCAAATAGGCTGGCGACTCGACAGATCAGGGGCGATGCGTTGTATGGTTCCACGCTCCGTGCGCAGATCGAATTGCGACTTGCCGTCCTTATCAAGTTGATACGCCTTGTTGTAGTCCTTGACACCTAATCCGAAATAGATAGATCCATCGACCGGATGGATTGCAACGCCGATAGCATCGACGTTCTGCGGTATCTCCACCCAGCCTTCGGCGATTATTCGTTCTTGCTCAGCAACATCATCACCATCGAGATCCAAAATCGCAGATACTTTACCCTTCGAGGCAACGACTAGCCCACGACTGCGATTTTGGGAATTGTTAGCCCCACCAGCCAACAAAGCATGTCCTGGTGGAATCACAGCCATACCAATTGGGCCTCGCAAGCGACCTTGATTTTCGAAAAACTTCATCGCAGTCTCTTCGAGACCATCGCCGTCGCGATCGCTCAAAAGCCAAATGTCGCCGTTGTATCCGAGAGCATACAACAAACCATCGTCGCGATATCTCAAGTTGTTGATATTGGTCAGTTCGACGGGAAGCTCATGCACTTCGAAGCCCGGCAGTAGCATTTGCACCGTTGGCGGACTGAGAACAGGTTGCAACCTAGCGGTTGATGCAACCGAGCTCTTCTCCGTTGATTGAGAAAATAGTTCACTCGATTCACCAACGCAAAGCAGGAATACCGCAACAAAACATGCAAGTTGTTTCGCTGCGATTGCTCGACGATCAGTGCGATTGGAATCGCAGGTGAGCGACGTACAATCTACTGTTCTTGGTGAATGTTTCCGCATGGCCCGTCGCATGGTTTGCATATTCTAAAGGTGCTTTTGTTTCGTGATCCAATAAACATGACTCGATTGTTTTCTCATCCTACTAAGCTTGGCCTATTTTAAAGCCTTTGCTTGGTTTCTTGGATCATCCTTTGGGTTGGCGTACTCGATCTTCCATGGCCCCGTGCCATGGAATTGAACGATAGTTTCTCCTTTAACCCAAACATAGTGCTTCATGCCTGTTTCCCAAAATCCATAAGTGCCCGCTGGCATGGGCTTCGTTTTGGATTTGTCAAAAGTCTCTCCCATTCCAATGTTGAATGTACCGGAGATCACGGTGACCCGTTCTGTTTTCGGATGGGTGTGTACTGGTATTTGATATCCATCAGGTGCCTTGATCCTAAAGACGAATGGTCCCTCTTTGCTGGGGTCTCCTTCTAAAACGGCAATCATCGCACCGGGTGGTAACGATGGCGGTCCCTCTTTCCATTCATGTGTATCGCTCGGGAAGGTTTTAAATTGCTTCATTCCGTGATCGTCAGCTTGTGTTGCTGCCATTAGCGTCATCAACAATAGGGCAACTGCGAAGATTGAGATATTCTTGATTTTCATTTTCGGCTTTCAGGATTCGAGACTGCTTTACTAGGTACGAAAGTTCTTTTGACGGCTGCGTTTTGGTGAACCGTGCGATGTTTGCAGCTGGTCAAGCTTTCTCAGCTCTGATGACTGCGGATATCGACGCTGCGTGGCCAGTTCTTGCATTTCGACCAGACCAAAGTACACGTGGATTAGAAAAACCCTGGTCTCGCATTCGGTCCAGGAAGTCTTCTTCAACAAGTGCTCCGCCAATGCATCGAAACCAATCGTCGATTCCTTTGCGAACTTCTGCTGGCAATTCGCTTTTGAGAACGATCTCAGCAAAGACTGTTCGTCCACCAGGCTTCAAGACGCGAACGACCTCTTTCATCACAGCGTCCTTGTCTGGCGAAAGATTGTAAATTCCATTGGCTGTCACCAAGTCGACTGATTCATCAGGTAGGGGAATTGCATCGGAAGGAGCATGGAGCCATTCGACATTGCTAATACCCAACAAGTTCAAGTTTGCACGAGCTTTTTCGAGCATCGGCATAGACAAATCGAGACCCAGCAACCGGCCCGTTGGTCCCACCCGTTGCGCATAGAAGAAAAGGTCGAGTCCTGCGCCGCATCCTAAGTCGAGCACCGATTCACCTTGCTTGGCATCTACGTACTCCTGCGGATTGCCCGCTCCAGTAAATGACTCCCAAATGCCGACAGGCAAACGATCGAGCTGCTTTGGATCATAGCCGACACTCTCGCAGAACGCTCGCCCAACGGGAAACGAGAACTTCTGACCGGAATTAGATGCGACTTGACCATAGCGTTCTGCTACGGCAGTTTTGATTTCATCGGAGGAAAACTCACATAGTGGCTTCATAAAAACGAACCTAATTGTTTTTGCGGGATTTGTTGCTTGAGGGATCTTAGAACCCATTCGACTTCGGCCATTGTCGTGCTGCGTCCGAGACTGAATCGAATAGCTCCGAGCCCGATATCACTGGCTACACCCATTGCATCCAGAACAGGACTCATGTGAAGGCTACCTGCATGGCAGGCTGAACCAGTGGAGGCAGCCAGCATGGGTAACCGTCCCAAAATCTCATTTCCCAGTTGGCCTCGAAAACCGATGTTTAGCGTGTTGGGAAGTCTATTCGTGGGATGGCCAAGCAGAACGGCATTGTCCCCAAAGTGATCGCTGACAGACCTCCACAAATGGTCGCGTAGTTCGGTAACCTGCTCTGACTGAATCCATTGGTGAGCTAATTCGCAAGCGGCACCGAGGCCTACAATTTGCAAAACATTTTCAGTTCCTGCCCTGCGGCCGGCCTCATGTCCCGCGCCGTGAAGAAGTGGCTCAAGCGGAATACCATCGCGTACAAAGATCGCTCCGACGCCCTTGGTTGCGTAAAGTTTATGCCCGGCGATTGTCAACAGATCCACACCTAGCGAATCAACATCGACTAAAATCTTTCCGACAGACTGCGCTGCATCCGTATGGAGCGGGATTCCATGTTTAC
>CAIXME010000980.1 GCA_903920425.1 uncultured Pirellula sp.
TGAGGGGTGGCCTGATGACTCAAGCAAGTGTTTTGAAGGTCACTTCCAATGGTACCACTACTTCGCCAGTCATTCGCGGTAATTGGATTGCAGAGCGCATTCTAGGAGTTCAAGTCGCTCCACCCCCCTCGGTCCCCGCAGTCGAGCCGGATATACGTGGAGCTGTGACTATCCGGCAGCAGCTTGAACTGCATCGGAACGACACAAGTTGCGCGGTATGTCATGCAAAGATTGACCCACCGGGCTTAGCACTCGAAGCGTTTGATGTCATGGGTGGCTTTCGAGAACGTTACCGAGCGGTAGATGAAAATCAGCCTCAAGCAAAAGGGATCGGACTGAATGGTCAAGCATTCGCATTTCATTATGCTCTCCCGGTTGACACGGCAGGATCGACTCATGACGGGAAAGCATTCAACGACATACGGGAACTGAAAGCAATACTTCTTCGCGACGAGAGTGTTGTTGCCAAGAATTTGATATGCCAGCTACTGATCTATGCTACCGGAGCACCTATCAGCGTCTCCGACAACGAGCAGGTGAATAGGATCCTGAAGGAAACGGATCACGAAGGTTTCGGCGTGCGGAGCATTGTCCACGCTATCGTGGCGAATGAACTGTTTCTCCGCAAGTAACTGACTTTTTGCAAACCAAAAGCGCGAGACTGAGTATGGCACAAAACACCATGTTTTCGAGAGCAATAGACAGACGCAAACTGTTGCGAGCTGCAGGTGTCTGTATGGCTCTGCCGTGTATGGAATCGGTTAACGTTGCAATGGCAGGCGCCCAAGCATCCGAGGGTGCAATCGATCGACCTCGTCGCTTCTTTGGTATCTGTAACAATTTAGGGCTACTGCCCGAAGAGTTTTTTCCTAAGCAATCGGGACGCGACTATGAGCTATCCCCTTACCTGCGTGTCTTGGAGAAACACCGTCGTGAGTTCACTGTCTTTAGTGGAGTCTCCCATCCCAACGTAGATGGTGGACATCCATCCGACATCAGCTTCCTAACCGCCGCCCCGCACCCAGCTAGTAGTTCGTTTCGTAACACTATCTCGCTAGATCAAGTCATCGCTGAACAGGTCGGGCATCAAACGAGATTCCCTTCGTTGACCATGGCTGTCAACTCAGGCTCACGCAGTCTCTCCTGGACAGGCTCGGGGGTGGCCATTCCTCCGGAGGAAAGCGCAGCCGATCTGTTCAAACAGTTGTTTATGCAAGGTACTGAATCGGAGATTGAAATTCAGGTCAACAAGCTGAACACTGGCCGAAGCATTCTTGACACGGTTGCTGATCAAGCGAGCGACTTGACGCGGCGATCTAGTGTTCGAGATCGACATCAATTGGATCAGTACTTTTCAAGTGTTCGCGACCTCGAGGCGCGGCTGTTGGCTGCGCGCGAATGGGAAGGAAAACCGAAACCGACAGTTGATGTGAAACCTCCCACCGATCCAAATGGTCCAGCGCAGTACATCGTCAAGATTAGACTGATGTATGAGATGGTCAAGCTTGCCTTTCAAACGGACTCGACGCGATCGGTTACTTTAATGCTCAATAGCGTCGGTACCCCAGTAGTGGAAATACCTGGAAAGACAATCAACGACGGGTACCACAATCTGTCGCACCATGGAAAGTCTGTTGAGAAACTGGCCCAACTTCGACTTATCGATCTCGAGCACATGAAACTGCTCGACCAGCTTCTAACCGATCTGAAATCGGTGCAGGAGCAAGGCGAGACTCTATTGGATCGCAGCATGATTTTGTATGGCTCCAATTTGGGTGATGCCAACGCTCACTCGACTACCAACATGCCGATCCTTTTTGCAGGCGGGGGATTCAAGCACGGACAGCATTTGTTATTTGATGCTCAGCAAAACTACCCTCTACCGAATTTGTTCGTTTCGATATTGCAGAGAATGGGAATTGAAAAAGAAA
>CAIXME010000981.1 GCA_903920425.1 uncultured Pirellula sp.
ATTGAGGAGACTGGCATTCGTATGCAGCTGGGGTTGTTCTTTCGCAAAGAAGTGGTGGTCGCGTTTCGACGCATTCAAGACATTCATGTCAGTCGAAATCTATTGCAACGGTGGCTTGGCATTGCGAGCGTCAGCATCCAAACCGCATCTGGCAACGCGATGCCTGAGATCGTGTTGGAGGGAATGACGGATGAGGAAGCCATAAGAGATTGGCTTTACGAAAGGATGCGAGGAGCAAAGGGGCACCCGACGTCCCGCATATCTAGTGATGCAAAAGGAGTGGCAGTCTCGCTCCAGGGCACATCGCATGCTGACGAAACGACCGAGCTGTTAAGGGGCATCCGAGACAATCTTGCTGTCTTGGTGGCCAAGCAATCCAGTAACGAAGCCCCAAAGTTGCCATCATGAGTAATGAAAAAGGCTTGGTGCACGAAACATGCAAATGGTGTTATCGCGGAGTATGGGGTGTATTGACCCAATACTTTTGTTTGCCCGATGGACCTCCGAATTTGCCTGTTCTCGAAGGAGAGGAAGTTCAGTACCTGCGGCCGTCCGTGGAATACTTGGAGTACCAGAAGTTTCTGTTTTGGATCGGGCTCTTTGCCATTGATATTGTTTTGTCTTCGCTCTGGATTGCGCTGAGCATGTACTCCGTGTGGTGGGCAATTTTTACGGCGCCGCTTTGGATAGTGATCATCGTGGCACCGGACGTCGTCGCGTACATTGCAATTCACTTGCGTTACGATACGACCTGGTATGTCCTGACCGACCGAAGCATGCGAATTCGTAGGGGGATCTGGAATATCTACGAAACCACCATCACGTTTGAGAACATTCAGAATGTTCATATCAACCAAGGTCCCATTCAGAGGTGGTTTGGTTTTGCTAATTTGATGGTAATGACAGCCGGTGGAGGTGGTGGAGCAGAAGGAGTCGCGAACGGTTGCCATCTGGGGCTTCTTGAGGGACTAAACAACGCCGCGGAGTTACGAGAACGCATCCTCGCAAAGAGCCAAAAGGGAAGTGGTTTGGGAGACGAGCGGACTCAAGAGGAGGATGGCGATGCCATAGTTGCATTGCGTTCCTTGCCCTCCTCGTCTGGATTGGCTGGTGACCAATTGGAGTTGCTGCGCGATATTCATAACCTGACTGCGCAATTGGTTCGCAACGGTTGAATAAGGGCAAGAGCGCAAGGGCTTTTGGCGATAGGGCTAAAAGCGTTGGGATAGGCGGATCGGGTACCGGTGGTGTCGCTTCGCTCGACCACCGGCTACAGACTTTATCCTTCCGGCGTGTGTCGTTTGACACCAGCAAGAACTGCATACTCCATCGTCACCGATGTTGTTGAGGATGTCTCTCTAGTCTTGTTTGGCCTCTCGTGCTCGTACTCACCCGAAGGTGTCGCATTCAACGCAAAGCCTTGAAAAAATTGTTCAAAACAAAACACAACTGGCATAATAATGGCTGTTGACAGGAGGTAAACTTTTTAAGTCGTTTCCCATTGCAAGACCTCGTTTACCAACCATCCAATCCACAAACAGTATCATCTCATGTTAGACCTGAAACGAATTCCAGACGCTGTACGATCCGAGAGTGGCGTCTCGCGTCGACTTGTTCTCGCTTATGGAGCAGCGTTGGCCGGTTTACCGCTGATCTCGACTAGGTTGAACGCAGCGCATCGCAAGGTTGTATTTGAAAGTAATCCATTTTCTCTCGGAGTCGCATCGGGAGATCCGGATGCTAGTAGCATCGTTTTGTGGACCAAGTTGGCGCCGGACCCTACGTCACCGAGCGGTGGCATGAAGCCAGAGATGGTGGCTGTCGACTGGGAAATTGCGGAAGACGAATCGATGAGCAAGATCATCCAGAGCGGGACCGCGATCGCATCGCCCCAGCTAGGGCACTCCATCCACGTTGAGGTAAAAGGGCTCAAGGCCGCGCGTTGGTATTGGTATCGATTCAAAGCGGGGGATGCCATCAGTCCGCTCGGTCGAACACGCACGCTACCCGATTCAAGTTCCGAGCCGGAGTCCCTGCGATTTGCATTTGCATCGTGTCAGCATTACGAACAAGGTTTGTATACTGCCTACGAGCAGATGGCCAAAGACGAACTCGACCTGGTGTTCCACTTGGGCGACTACATTTACGAATACCCC
>CAIXME010000982.1 GCA_903920425.1 uncultured Pirellula sp.
ATTATGCCTGGTCTTGGTCTTGCATTGCAGCTCTTGGCCGCGGGAACCGACCAGTTGCCATGGCTTGGAAACCATGTCGTGGACAGCACGCCTAAACTGCCCGGCAAGAACACAACACAAGCCATATCTGCTGGCGTAAACGCTGCGTTAGTTGGCGGAGTGGTGCATTTGATTGGCCGTTATCGCGAGGTCTGCTCGGATCGGATGGTTTACGTTTCGGGAGGTGATGGCAAGCTGTTGCTGCCACATATTGAGCCTCCTGTGTTGTGCGTTGAGCATTTGGTGTTGAGAGGTTTGGCATTGGTCGCCAATCGTCCGGTGTCAGTTCGGCACGGCCAATGACCGATTCGTCGGATCGAAAGCCTCGACGCGTACGCTATCAAGGAAAGAATCCACGCAGCTTTCAGGACAAGTACAAAGAGTTGCAGCCGGACAAGTATCCTGAGGATGTTGCCAAGGTTATCGCTGCGGGCAAGACTCCTGCGGGTTCGCACCGTCCGATTATGGTCAACGAAATACTGTCTGCGTTGAATCCGAAGCCGGGCGATTTTGTTGCGGACTGCACGTTGGGGTTCGGCGGTCATGCTCGCGAGTTGCTCGCAGCAATTCAACCTGGTGGTCGCTTTCTAGGGATCGATGTTGATCCGATCGAGTTGCCCAAGACCGAGCTGAGGTTAAGGTCGTTGGGGTATGACGATCAAAGCATCGTTGTGAGTCGAACCAATTTTGCTGGAATACAAAACGTGTTTCGGACAGAAGCCCCATTGGGCGTGCAAGTGATTTTGGCTGACCTCGGCGTGTCGTCGATGCAGTTGGATGATCCATCGCGGGGGTTCACCTTCAAATCCGATGGGCCTTTAGACATGCGAATGAATCCGAACCGAGGAGCATCCGCAGCGACATTGCTCAATGGCTTGGATGTAGTCGCGTTTGCTGCAATGCTGGAGGAAAACTCGGATGAACCGCATGCAACACAAATTGCCAGAGCCATCTTGGACGCAAACGCGCGCGTTGCAATCGAAACGACTCTGGTGCTTGCAGAAGTGATTCGTGTTTGCGTTGTCGCTCGAAAGCAATGCGGGATCGATGATGTTAGCGATGCGACCAGACGAGTATTTCAGAGTTTGCGTATTGCTGTCAACGATGAATTCGCGGTGTTGGATGCGTTTCTTAAACAGGTTCCGCAATGCCTGACCGCAGGAGGAAGAGTTGCCATCCTGACGTTCCATTCAGGAGAGGACAGGCGCGTAAAAAATGCGTTCAAGAGCGGACTCGCAAATGGAATGTACCAATCTATCGCTGGAGAAGTTACTCGCGCGTCCATTCAGGAACAGCATGCGAATCCGCGTTCCAAATCGGCCAAGCTGAGGTTTGCTGTTCGCGCTTAGGATTTCGCGGTGCGTGGTTTTAAAAACCGGCCGTCTTTTTTGTCCTCGATCTAGCGGTGGGGAGCAATATCCCTTTAGTGGGTTAGACTTCGAAGCGAAGATTTCGAAGTTGTCCTCGTTCCATGTAGCCGTTCCATCCCGCAAAAGCGTAATAAACATCATGCACACTTCAGTCG
>CAIXME010000983.1 GCA_903920425.1 uncultured Pirellula sp.
GCCCCTTGCCCAAAAAGATGCTGTGGTGCCCCAAGCTTTCGTTGCCACACTAAATCGCCATCATGTGTGTAACAGCAAAGACCGGCTGAACCAAAGAAGGCGACAACATACGTGCTATTTGCAACCGGGCTTGATGCACAATACGGATTTGTCGGATGCGTCGGTTCTTCTTCGTCGGATTTTACTGATTTCGTCCACCGCAAATCGCCGCTCTTTGCATCGTAGCACCTCAGCTGGCGTTCTCCCGATTCCTTTTCATACTGCGTGATCCATACAAGCCCGTTCTTGACGATAGGGCTACTGTTGCCCGGTCCAGGCAACGGAACCTTCCACTTAACGTTGGACGTTTCACCATCAAGAACCCAACGGCTAGGCAATTCACTATCCATCGTCGTGCCATTTCCGAGATCACCTCTCCATGTACTCCAGTCTCCAGCCGTGGTGGAGACCATCGTAGCCATCATCCAGGAGGCTATCCCTAGACAGGTAATGAACAAGAATTTTATTTGCATGATCATGGTCAGGAACGGATCCTCGATTTACCTAAAGTATTCGAACAAGCTGGCAGGGAATGAGTAAATGGCCACCATCAGATGGTGCGCACAATCCAAGGGATCGACTCCGCAAAGGAACGCCGCAGACAATGTCGCGATGCAACCGACAGCGGCGCATGACGAAACGCTTCGAAGAGAATCGATGGCTGCAAGTCGTGCATTCTTGCGAAACTCGTTTCGCAAACATTTCGCTTGCCCCAACCGCTCGATCGCTAAACCGAACGCCTGTTCTTCTGGCATCCCATCTTTCGTAAACTGCTCCACTTGGCACATCACATGATCCTCCATCTCCAACAAACTCGACGGCCGAAGCCAGTACGCTGGGACTGCGCTTTTACACCAGCGACTCACTTCTTTTTCTAGTTGGAACATGGCTGTACCCCCTCAATTTTATTGAGAACTCCGTACACATAACGCCAGTTTTGGAGCAACCGAGTCAACTCGCTTGCGCCCGCCTTTTTTAAACGGTAGTATTTCCGCTTGCGACCGTTCTCCGCTTTGCCCCAATACGATTGGATCAATCCTTGCTTTTCCAATCGATGCAAAATGGGATACAGCATCCCTTCGGCCCACTCCATTTCGCCATCGGACAGCTCAGAGATACGCTGAATGATCGCGTAACCATAGCTATCCCCTTGCGTCAAAACCGAAAGCACCAGTGGTGTTGCAGACGCAGCGATCAAGTCCTTGGAAAGTGCACTCATGGAGCATGTGCCCTCAAAATTCATGGCCAAAAAGTCGATCGCCCATAGTGCCGAACATAAGTGTTTCGGTACCGTTTCGATCGCCAACGTATCTCCAGCAGCTTACCTAGAGATTCTAGGCATGTCAATCGATTTGGAAAGCGTTCGTTCTCCGAAACATCGTGTTTCTCTGAAGCAGACTTTCTGCAGAACACCACCTTTGCTTGCTGGTCCAAGAGCCGATGTGCGATAGCCGCTTGGCTCAAACGATGCTAACGATACGAAAAGAGCCGACCGTTAACGCACGTATCGCGTCTTCATCTTTACCCAAATCGCTTATTGCACCCTCGGGATGTTTCTCGATGACATGGGGTTTGCTCCTGCCTCGGAAAGACAACGTGAAAAACCGAACTCGAGCACGAGTTCCTCACGTTCACTTGCTAATCTGCTTTAGCTCCTGCAGCAGCTCAGGGCCAGGTATGCCTTCGCGGCCTCTGCCCTCTTGAATGGTATGATTGAGATCATCCTGCAACTCTACGATTTCGTTTTCCCAAAATCGCTTTATCTCGTCTGTTTGCAAAGGGCTTGCAGAACGAACGACTCGCATGCCCACCATACGGGCAGGGTCAGAAGTGTACCACCATGGACTTGTGGGTATTTCCGGATCCTCACTCGACCAAGCTTCTCTATCGGAGCCCATTCGTGAGGCACTGCGCACACGCTCTGAAGGGGAATCCCAGCTGCCGCCGCGAACGCACTGACGGCCCATCTTTTGTGCCCACTGAGTTCCATCGAAACCTCCAAAACGTTTACCCGCTTGTTCGATGTAGCCTTGAGAGCGATATTGCTCGATCGTCCACTCCCAAACGTTGCCATGCATGTCGTGCAATCCGAATGCATTAGGTTGCTTGCTTGCTACAACAGCCGCTCCCTCGTTTAGCGTGCTACCGTACACCGCATATTGATCGAGTTCGACGACGTTGTCACCAAAGCAATAGGGGCCAGCCGACCCGGCGCGGGCAGCGTACTCCCATTCCGCTTCGGTTGGCAATCGATACTGGACACCCGACACAAAGCTCAGCCATTTGGTGTACTGTTTCGCTGAATACTGCGTCATCGTCACCGCCGGATGTTGCGACGAGTTTGAAAATTCACGATGGTGGGAAGCTGCGTACAACGGGGTAGGGACAGTGATGGCATCCATGCGGTTTGATGCCGTAATTTTGTGCATTCCAGCTTTGGCTCGTCGCATGAAGACATGATGCGTCTTCATGAATCCTTCGAACTCATTCCATGTCACTTCGGTTTTCCCGACCCACATGGGCGCGATCTCAACTTGAAACTGAGGTCCTTCATCGGAGGACCGCCCCGGTTCATCATCAGGCGAGCCTATCGTAATCAAGCCACCAGGAACGGGAATCATCTCGAATTGAATCCCAGTTTCAGCAAGCACTTGAGTGTACGGAATCATGTATCCATCGCGACCGCCATCGATCGGCACAAAGGGTCCCGATGCGGGTCGTTCGACAGAAACTCCAATAGCAATCGCATTGTTATCTGCTGTCCAAGCCGATGTCTGTACACAGATCCAATTTGCCAGTACCAAAACGACGAAAGCAGCAATATCGAAACGAAACATTGGATACTCAATCTATAAGTCACAGAGTAGTGTTGAGACCAACCAATCAATTCTTGAAGTCTCTGTCTCGGTGTGATCGTTCTTGAACACTGCGAGAAAGCAATGGAGGCATCACTTGCTCAAGTTCCGGGCAGCTTACATCACAACCCGAAGCGTGGCGGCTTGTTGATTTAATTGGCTTGCCGCTAGGCAAGGCAACTATCACGACGCCGAAGCGTGTTAAGAATTTTCACAACAGAGATACCGAGACACAGAGTATTCAAGAATTCATTTTTGGATCACAACTCTTCTCCGCGCCTCCGCGTCTCCGCGTGAACCATGCATTCTGATTGCTGTATTGCTTTCGGGAAACCCCTTAACGCAACAGCCCCGTGGGTGAGGGATCTAGTTGTTTTTCCAGTCAAGCAGGCCCGACCTACCTCTTGAACGGTGTCGAATTGCTGGGGCCAAGGCAAGCATCGTTTTCGCCCAGGCCTGGAGCGCGTTTGCCTGCGATGTTCAAATAAGGATGATCGACCGCGGATTCGCCCAAACGATCCAATCGCAGATTCTGAATCCTGCCATCCTTGAACAAGATGTTTACCGCGTTGCGGCCGTGAATCGTGTTGATGTCAGAACTCGAATCGATGTCGTCCATGGAAATGATCGAATCACCAATCACAGCGATATTGCTCTGATCCGCTATTCTCAATGCTCGATACACGCCATCGGCAATAATGCCCAAAGAGGATGAGTAACTGCCTCCAGAAGTATTTCGCCAATTGGATTGTGTCTCTTCCGGTGCGTTCAAGTACGCTTGAAGGGAAGGAATCGATTGGGCCATGTCTAGGCCCGCACTGCTTGGGCACCAAACCAGTTTCGATGATGGCAGGTAGCCTTTGTCTTGCAAGTAAATACCGTACGATCCGGCGAACGAAAGTGGGCCGTAGACATCGATTTCAGGTAGGCTTTGCAGGGGATTCGATTGAGCGTACATCGTCAATCCTTGTCCAATCTCCCGCAATTGGCCCGCGCAAGTGACCTGCCGAGCCGACTCTCGACTAAACCACACGCTCGGTAGCAAAAAGCACAAAATGATGACACCGGCTGCTAATGCAACAAGACTATCGAGCCAAGCCAGTTTGGTAGAATTCGAACCCTCGAAAAGGGGTTGGGAGAGAGGACTCAGTCCGCTTCGTTCGCTCGAGGCAGACTCGAGGGATTGGGACTCTTGAATCAACGCCATCGTTGAAGCAGTTAAGTCAGCAGACGGCAAAAAATCCTCTTCATCTCGAAGAGCCTGCATTGGATTTACCAAGTCCTGCAAGTCGTCGATCCTCTGACGCAACGAAGCGTCGGTCGATGCTAGTTGCTCGATCCATTCGTGTTCGTCTTCGGGCAACGCCATCAACAAATACCCTAGAAGGGTTTCATCAGAGATGGATTTGTTATTGCGACTCATCGAATCGATATCAAAAAAGGGTGGGCAGTTATATTCTTCAGCTGATCGCGAGTGAACTCGAACGGCTGTTCGGATCGAGGGAGCGGGGCGCTATCCAGTCGCCGTGCGCAGCAACGACCGACTGAACAATCAATGGGCTCGACTATGACTCGGACGAACTCTTCGAATCATTCATACGCATCCAGATCTGATTTAGTTTGCGCACTGCCGTAAAAACTCGACTCTTTACTGTACCTAGCGGGATTTGAAGGATCTCCGCAATGTCGGAATACTTCATCCCTTGATAAAACGCTAGCTGAATCAGTTGCTGCGTTGGCTCATTGAGCTCGCTAATCGCTTCGCGAACGCGAGCTCCCGTTTCGTTGAAGATCGCTTTTTCCTCGGGGGAAACTTCCGCTCCCTCCAAGTGTTGGATCATCGAGTCTTCGGAATCATGGTAAGTCGACTTGGCATCCAAGCTCGTCGCAAGATGGCGGCGATTGCGCCGCATGAAATCAATCCCTTTGTTGCTCGCAATGGCATACAACCAAGGTCGGAACCTACGTCCTTTTTCGAATTGCTCGATCCGAAGGTGGACACTCAAAAACGTCGCCTGAAAGACGTCTTCTGCTTGCTGAGAATCGCCTAGAAATCGGCGAAGGAACGTGAATAGCTCACGTTCATACCGCTTAACCAGTCGTTCGAAATCTCGCGGATTTCGGTTTTCCAAGTATTCAGCAACCAATTCTTCATCGGTTTGCTCAATTTGCTGAGCATTCCCGAATAGCACGGGTGCCTCCAGCTCGAGATCCGTAATCTGTTTCATGGTTGAATTAGGAGAAAAACGGCTGAGGAAAATGGAAAAAGGGTAGCGAACCGGGGCGATCGTCCCCGCCGGGCACCTTTGCCAACAGTTCGTACTGCCACGATTGTAGTCGAGCCGAGGCGGACAAGTCAAAGAGTTGGTAAGGAACCCTCTCTGAATCTTCAAAATTGATTGACAGCATTTCCGCTAGTGTTAGGCTCACGCCAACTAGCAGTCGTGCCTTGTCGTTCTTACTTTATTGTTCGCCATGAAACGCTTTCGCGGAGCAGCCAAATCTGCCCGTTGGGTTCAGGAAAGCGCGCAGTGGACCATGGTACAACCGGAACGCTCGCGCTGAACCGCTAGGAAAAGACTGGTCGACCATGCTTCGGCCGGCATTCAGTGACCGTGCGGCGCATATGGGTTAGATGGGGTTTGACGGATGAATCGAAGGTACGATTGGGCGAAACCGGGCGACGTGAACGCTTATTTCGGGTTGCTTTTGGATAACATAGCCGGCCTTCTCTTGATGGTTGGACTGTTGGTGGGTGTGTTCGGGATGCCCGCCGATTTTGTTCAGAGCCACATGGTGCCAGGGACTGCAATCGGGGTGCTGGTCGGCGACCTGCTCTATTTCTTCCTTGCGTTTCGGCTGGCCAAAAAGACGGGCCGCCAGGATGTCACGGCCATGCCGCTCGGGCTGGACACGCCAAGTATCTTTGGCTTATCCATTTTCGTAGTCGGTGCGGCTTACACTGGGGCAATCAAATCAGGTCAATCGCCCGAACAAGCTTCCGTGTACGCGTGGCATATCGGCATTTGTTGCATGGTCTATGCGGGAGTGCTCAAAACGATTTGTTCTTTCGGTGGCAACTGGATTCGAAACGTAATTCCGCGTGCGGGGCTATTCGGTTCGCTTGCATCCATCGCGCTGGTGATCATCAGTTTTGTGCCGCTCATCGACATCTTCCGTGAACC
>CAIXME010000984.1 GCA_903920425.1 uncultured Pirellula sp.
CGGCGCGACCTTTTACAATGCGTCCCTCGCAAACGTCAGCTCGATTCGCGAGATTCGTATCAGTACTCAAGGCATGCAAATCAACGGTCGACCCGCTACTGTCGAGTCGAGCGATTCGCTTCGTCGATTCTCTACCGAGTGGGATTCCTTGCCCATCCTGGGAGATATGGTTCGACATTTCGCTCATGAGCAGTTCGTGGCAAAACGACCTGTTGCGAAAATGCTGATGCAGAAAACGATTGCCAATCAAACCGATACTGAGTTCGACAAGCAATTGCAATCGAAGATCATGTCCGCTCAAGAGCAACTGGACAAGCGACTCATTGGACCACTGCAGTCTCTCGATTTGCACCCAATGGTTGTCGATCTTAAAACCACCGACACACGATTGATTGTTCGCTATCGCGTTGCAAGCTCCGACCAGCTCTCGGCCTATACACCACGGCCGATTGCACCTGGTGATAGTTTGCTGTCCTTGCAAGTGCACCAGTCCGCGTTCAACAACACCTCCGCGCAGGTGATCAATGGTGATCGGGATTGGACGATGCAAGAACTCTCGGACAACATCGCGGACTTGCTAAAGCAACCACGACGCCCGTTGGCCGAAGATGCTCCAACCGATGTGTCTGTACGATTCCATGAGCAGCGTCCATTCACAGTGGAATTCGAAGACGGCCGGATGTGGCTAACTTTGCGAATTGCATCTTTGGAACAACCTGGACGCATGCACTTGAAGAACTTCGTCATCCGAACATCCTACGTTCCAACGGTAAACGGCCTCAATGCCGAGCTTACCCGCGACGGAGTGATCAGCGTCGACGGTCAGCGATTAGGGATGCGGGATCGATTGCCACTGCGTGCGATATTCTCTCGCGTCTTCTCAAACCAATCGAACATTCCGATGGTGGCAGCGGAACTGGTCAAAGACCAACGAGCGGCTGGCCTTGCTGTCTCGCAATTGGAGTTGCGAGATGGTTGGTTGGCGATTGCAGTGAGCGATCAAGATTCCCCACACGTGGCGATCCTCAAAGAGAATTCCGCCGTGGTTAATCGTTAGTCATCGAAAAAATCAGTCGGCTCGTGCTGTCGAGCCTTACTGATTCTGCAATGGCACCGACGAGTTAGGGCTAGTGATCAAGACCATCAGATTCTTGATCAGCGGTTTCATCGCAAACCCATCTTTGGCGAACTGCTCATCCAATTGGGCAGTTCGCTCTAGTCCATAAGCTGGCAATGGTTGTTTGACCAAGTATTGAAACAGCTGCTTCACGATGGATTGGTGCACTTCCGGGCTATTTGCGAGGAACTCACCCATTTCGCGAACGCCTCGAAACTCGACTTGATCGCCGTTGGTGGTTACGTACGCTCCGGACGAATCGATTGCTTTTCCTTGTTCGTCCGATCGATAACGCCCCAGTGCATCGTAATGTTCGAGCGTAAAGCCGAGTGGGTTGATGACCCGGTGGCATGTTTGGCACATCGCGCCGCTGGTCTGCATGGCAACACGTTCGCGCGTGGTGAGGTTGGGGGCAGCCTCTTCGGAGACGGGAATGATCGCATCGACGGGCGGACGTAGATTTCGGCCTAGCACGCGTTTAGCGAGAAAGACGCCGCGATGGATGGGAGAGCTTGTTGCATGGTAAGCCAGCCCACTCATGAGGTATGGATGCGACAGCACTCCGGACCGTTGATCGGGAGGCATTGCGACTCGCTGGAATGGTGCATCGCTTGGGAGATCCAACCCATAGAGTTTTGCAAGTCGTCCGTTCAAGTAGAGATAGTCGGCCGTCAACAATTGACGAACATCGCCATTCGGATTGCGCGAGAAATCACTCAGAAACAAATCCAAGCTGACCCGCAAATCGCTAGCGACTTGTGCGTTAAATTCAGGGTAACGCGCCGCGTCCTTGGAAAGTTCCTTGAGGTAGCGAATGCCCAAGTATTCTTGAAAGAAGCCGTTGATCTTGTAGGTCGATCGAGGATTGTCGAGCATCGATTCGACCAGCCCAGCGACTTGCTCTGGAGTGGAGTAACCGCCGTTTCGCGATTGCTCAAGCATCGATTCATCTGGCACGGAATCCCACAGGGCTAACGCCAACATCGCAGCGTTGGATTCGCTTCCGTCGGTTGAAAGCGAAGGGTATTGGAACAGAGGCGACTTCAGGCACAACAGGCAAACCTTTTTGATGGCTCGTGCAATCGACTCTTCGTTCTCAAAGTGCCGATTGACGTAGATTTGAGCTTCTTCGTCGGTGAGTTTGTGCCGGAAGGCTACGGAAACCCATCGGACACACCAACGCTTGACGGATTCTTTGTCGCCAGGGTTGTTGTCATTGCCTGGCATCCAACGCTTGGTGTTCTCGCTCAGAATGTTTCCGATCTCGATTGCGGCGGATGTGGTGGCGTCGTCCCACTCTCGCGAGACTCCGCGTCCACGCTCGTATCCGACACTGCTGTCGTCCGGAGGAAAGGCGGCAGAAGAGACCAGCAATGGGGGTGACCAAGTTGGCGAAAGATAGTGTGCTGGGATAGGTTCGCGACTACGTTGAGGAACTTTCCATTCCAACGAGAATTTGGCGGTTGGCTCTTTGGATTTGTTGGCATCGAAAGCAATGCTGTACGTGCGGCCTCCGATCAAGAAGATCGAGCCAGTATTGAGCGTGCTCTCAAAGGATACGACAGCGGCGTCGATGAACGGTGTGTCGGTAATGTTCAGGTACAGATTCGAGCGGACGGTGGAGTCCATATAGAATTCGTAGACACCTGTTTCAGGCGCGTAGAGCGACCCTTCCCATCTCACGTGCCATTTTTCGGGATTCATTTCTGCCAAAGGTGTGCCGTCTTTCCAATCGAAATGGAAATCGGAATCAATCACATCCTCTTCGTATACAAAGCGTTCTTTACCCCATTTGGCATTCGAAATCGTACGCTTCAATCCGCGTTTATCCGACCATCGTTCTGGGCCGCCCGTGAAGGGCCTCATCAAGTCGGCGACGGATTGGCGAAACTGCTGCACCGTTAGATGGGACAAATCAATCGTCGGAGGAGCGTTGCGCATTTGGGCCATGCTCGAGTAGAACTCATGATGAGCATAGACTGCGACTGCAGTGGCCTGTTCGATTGTCAGTGAGCCAGGCTTTTCCTCGGGCATCGTCTCTTGAATGACTTTGGCTAGCTCTCGAACGGAAAGGTCGCCAAAGAGAGGCTGGTCATAGTGCTCTTTGTTCCCTTGGCCTTGATCTCCATGGCAGGAGACACACTGCGCTCGAAAAATTTCTTTGCCCAGTTCGAAATCTTGGGCCAGGGTGGTGCCAGCGATCATCCATGTGACAAGTGCGAATACAAACTGTCGACTCATCGTTTTGAATCCCATTTTTAGAGTTGCTCAAGGTAGGGAGGGTGGGGTGAGCTGTGCCCGGCAGGAACTGTATTCTACCTTTCCGCAACGTGAACATCAAGGATTCCACGTCGTGCGGTGCCTGCGAAGCGAAGGTAGACAAGGCCGAAAACGTTGCGATTCGGCCATGTTCTTGCGTGCACGAACGCACGATTGCGACGATTCACCGCCATGGCGAGCTGCGGTTTGGGTGGTTACTCGTAGATGGGATAGAACCGCCCGAACGCCTTTTCACAGAAATCGCCTGGATCATTGAAGCGGCGGTTGCGATCAAGGGTACTGATGCTTTGCATTTCCGAATCGGAAAGTTGGAAGTCGCCAATGCTCAAGTTCTCCACCAAACGCTCTTGTTTGGAAGTCTTCGGGATCACTGCCGTTCCGCGCTGGACACCCCACCGCAACACGATCTGTGCTGTCGTTTTTTCGTGGGCGCTGGCAATGTTCTGAACCACAGGATGCGTTAACACCGACTCGCTCTCCGTAGCCATTCCGATCGGAACATATGAGGGTGCACCTAGAGGTGAGAACGCCGTGTACGCGATCGATTCCATTTGGCAGTATCGCAGCAGTTTTGGCTGTACCAAATAGGGATGCGATTCCACTTGCAGAACACTCGGTCGAATCGTGCATTGAGATAGCAGGTCACGAATCAACGAGATACAAAAATTGCTGATGCCAATCGATTTCACTAACCCCAAACCAACCAGCTCTTCCATCGCTTGCCATGTTTCGATGATGGGAACCGAATCGAGTTCCATGCGCGGCGATGCGGCGCTGGGGTCAAAGAACCATCCGGCGGGATATCGGGTCTCAAATGGAACGTACTGCAACGTGATGGGGAAGTGAATGAGGTAGAGATCCAGGTAGTCCAAATGCAGGTCGGATAAACTTCGCTGAACTGCCTTTTTCACATTCTCTGGTCGATGATACGTGTTCCACAATTTGCTGGTTACCCAAAGGTCCTCTCGTTTGCAGATTCCACCATCCAAGACCCTCTGGATTCCTGTCCCAACGTATGCTTCGTTGCCGTAGTCGGATGCGCAATCCAAATGCCGGTAACCGGATTGGACCGCATGCACGGTCAAGTCTGCAGCGGCGGACTGTTCCATTTTCCAAAACCCCAGCCCCACCGCCGGCATAGGCTTGGACTGAACCACGGAGATGGATAACGGATTCGCATTGGCTGTGATGGTCATGGTGTTCTTGGAAACCGAATTGAGTCGTCTGAGAAGTGTGGATTGGGGAATTGGTGAGGATGCATCAGTGGAGTCCTGGACGCGTTGCAATCTTAGCCAAAATACCGGAAAGGGGAAATCCAGCAAAAGCTACGTAAACCGTGTTAATTTGTGCGGCCTGGCGAGAATGAACAATGCTAATGTGGCATCTTCATCCGAGGACTCTGCAAAAGACGATAAATCTTGTAGCACGGATTGGGAAGTCGGATCATTCGAAAGAATCGATCATACGACATGATGGTCATGGTGTGACGATGGAGCGGCACACCATGACCTTTCTTTTTTTATCGGTCGCAATCTTCTCTGCGATAGTGCGAATGGATCTCGGATCGATGGTCCAACCGATCACTATTCGATGGACTCGAGCAAGTCGAAGCCATGTTGACTGACCCGCATTTGATTCCCAGTTTGCTGATTGCCTGTTGGCTGAGTTTCATCCGAATCGTTTAGGCGAGAAACAATTCGAACCTTGAGATCGGGGCGTTTCTTGCACAGCTCCATTCCTGCTTCATGCCCTAGGATGCAGATCGTCGTATCGGAGACGTCAGCTTCGGTGGCGTTGGTTGTCACGACAGTGACCATCATGGGCCCTTCTACTCCGATCCCCGTTTTGGGATCCAGAACGTGGCTTCGTCTCTTTCCGTTGATCTCGATAAATTGATGGAGGTCGCCAGAGCTGGAGACCGCACCGTTGGTGAGCCAAAAGCGACTTGGTTTATCGTCTGAGCCATCGATGTTGGCGATTTCGATCTTCCAGCCTGCTCGATCCGGTGGAGGATCTCCGCAGCGTAGATCACCACCGGCTCGCACCATGGATCTACTTAAACCGCGAGTCGACAGAAACTGAAACGCCTTTTCGATGATGTATCCTTTGGCCACAGCGCCAAAGTCCAAACGCAAGCCTTCCAGCGTAATCTTGATCGCATGCGATTCGTGATCTAACTCGACGTGCTGCCAACCACAAAGCTGTCGAGCTGCATCGATCTCCGCTTGCGATGGGATCTTGTTCTGCTTTCGGGCTTTTCGCCAAAGGATCGATAGTTGACCAATGCTGGCGTCAAATGCTCCATCGCTCAACCGGTTCCACTGGTCCGAGATCAGCAGCACTTCCCACATCTCCGCCGAAACCTTCTGCCAGCGGCTCACGTTTGCAGGTTGGCAGATCGTTCTCGCTTCGCTGCTCTCTGCGTAGTCCGAGAAAATCTGGACCAGCCGGTCAATCTCCGATTGGGCTTCTTCGAAAACGGTTTCGACCAATTGCGTGTCATCCGAAAACGTTTGGAGCGAAACCAAGGTTCCCATGCTGGGAAACGTGATCTCATAGCCTTCAACGTCCGCTTGACCGAAGGCCTTCGCAGGCAGAAAGACTATCAAAGCCAAAAGCAAAGCAGTTATAGAGTTTCCCAAACCCAATCGAGATCGCCACATCGTTTACGGAGTACTTTCTAATGGATCAAATGGGATCGGTCCCGCTACGAAACATTCGCTTTGCCCGAAGGCCCCAAATGATTCGTGGGCACCAAGCGTTCCAAAGTTTCGGGGAGGATAGGAGCCCATGCGGCTGCCGATAGGCGCCTCTCCAGCGACTCGTGTTCCATGATCGCAGTATACAGTTGCTGCATCTGAGACCATATGTCCATCGTTGCAGCGGCCAGGGTACCACAATACTCCAAATCATCAACTTGTTCGCTCAATGCGACACAGCGCAATACGATGCTCAAGTGTTGATCGAGGGCTTTGGTGACTTCTTTGTCTTGATGCATGCTTGGCCCAGCGACGTATCCGTACGTTTCCTCCAAGGCGAACTGACTGGAGAGCTCATCACGCAATCTGCGTAACAATGTTCCGGCGCTTTCCTCGATCCAGTCCCCGCAAAACGGTTCCTGGGTGTATGCACCGAGCAAGTGGACATCTTCCCACAACGGAGAGTTGCATTCCTTGATCTCATTCAAGAAAGCTGTGTTGACCACGCGTGCATAGCCGTTGAATTTCATCGCAATACCTCGCTAGGGAAACTAATTCGGAACGATCGTTACCAAGCTGCAGGGCGTACCGCCCCTCTCGATGAGCGGTTCACCCTACCATTTCCCCTTCCGCATTGCAATCAGCCTGCGCTAAGCAAAAACCCGAAGTCCGGCTTTTTCCATGAGGGTTCTAACGACCGCATGAATTTACCTGCTTACTCGCTGGGCCATTGCCCATCATTGATATCACGAGGCTTGAGCTGCGACGGATCGATGACAACGTGTCGAATCTTCTTTCTATTCCAAGTGTAGGTTAGGTGAACGAGGCCATCCCGCGTCTGGATGATGGCCGGGTAACTGAATTCTTCCTTGGGAGTATTCTCGAGCACCCATGCCGCTTTCCAATCGAAGCCATCGCTGGACACGCTGAGATTGA